>JALZVV010000050.1 GCA_023299935.1 Dokdonia sp. | reverse complement strand
TTACAAAGTACAGGTAGAATCTTCTAGTCGTCAGGCAGAGATCAATGAGCAAGTAACTGCAAATGCAGGAAAGCTTAAAGAGCAAATGGAAAGTCTTGCGACAAACCTTTCTTCATTAAATGGAGTATATGGAGGTATGTTATCTGCAATGTCTAAATAATTAATGTTAGTTACTATAACTAATTACTAACCTTAAAAATATAAAGACATGGCAGGAGGAAAATTATCTGCAAGGCAGAAAATGATTAACCTGATGTATTTAGTGTTTATAGCAATGCTAGCATTAAATATGTCTAAGGAAGTACTATCGGCATTTGGATCGATTAATGAGAAGTTAGTGAAAGCTAATACTGGTTTTGAAGCTAAGAATAACCTTGCTTTAGGTGATCTCAGAAAAAAAGCTGGCGAGAACGAAGAGTTCAAAACAGCTGCGGCTACGGCACAAAGTGCTTCCGATATATCCAAAAAGTTATACGATTATCTTGAAACTACAAAAGCTGAACTTTTAGTTGGCAATAAAGTAAAAGATGATAAGGACTATGAATCAATGGATAAGACACAGTACCTAGATGAGAACTTCTATAAAGGAGGGAAAGTTTCGGCAGCTGGTCAAAACTTTTTAGATCAAATGGATATGTACCGCAATGGAATGGTGGCGCTTATTCAAGATACTAATCAAGAGTTAGCTGCAGAAATATCTGAAGTTTTTAATTCGGAAGATATTACAGATAGTGAGGGAGTGACAAAAGATTACATTAATTACCATTTTGTTGGATTTCCAATGGTATCATCTTTAACAAAGATGACACAAATGCAGAATGACATTAAAGTTATTGAAAATGAATTATTGTCTAAACTTCTTTCAGGAAACTTAAAGGCTTTATCTAAGATTAGTGACCAAAACTATTCTACAGTAATGACCCAGGAAAAAGGGGCTTTCTATACAGGAGAAACCTTTGATGGTATGATATCATTAGGGCGTGTAGATGAATCTACTAAACCAGAAAGAGTGGAACTTTTAATTGATGGTAGACCTATTGGAAACCGTTATGAGTTTGAAGGTGGTCGCGTAAAATTAAAAGTTGGTTCTGGTGGTGTTGGAGATCATAAAATTACTGGTAATTTAATTTTCTTACAAGATGGTAAGGAAGTAGAAGTGGCAGTGGATCAGAAGTGGACAACCATTAACAAGCCTAACAGTGCTACAATAGCAGCTGATAAAATGAATGTAGTTTATCGTGGGGTGCAGAATCCTATGACCATTACATTTGCTGGAATACAGGATAGTAAGATTAACGCTTCTGCTCCTGGTTTAACAAAAAAGAGTGGATCAAGCTATATGATGTCTCCAGGTACGGGCAAAGAAGTAACTATTAATGTTAGTGGTACCCTTCCTGATGGAGGAGGTAGTGTAAGCGATAAAGCGACTTTCCGTATTAAGAATATTCCGCGTCCTACAGGTACTATGCGTAATGATGACTCTGGAAACATGAAAATGTCTAGAGAAGCAATAGGTAGCGCACCAATAGGAGCTAAACTGGTTGATTTTGATTTTGACTTGGACTTGTCAGTTACAAGTTTCAAATTTAAGGCTCCAGGAGCAGGAACAGTTCAAGTGCAAGGTACAAAGTTGAATGCTCAGGCAAAGAATGCTTTGAAAAAGGCAAAACGAGGGTCTACAGTCCAGATTTTTGATATTAAAGCTCAGATACAAGGTAATTCGAGTTATAAATTGCCAAAAGTATCGAATGTAATTATAGAGGTGACAAACTAATATTTATATACTATGAATCTTAAAAATGCAATCTTACTTGCTATTGCTTGTGTACTTTCGGTACCGGCTTTTGCTCAAGGAAATATCTTGAATGCAAAAACGCCAGACCAAATGTTTGAGAAGACAGAGGAGCAGATAGAAAATGATAATGATAATCCACTGCCTTACGGATATGTTGGCGATAGGGATGTGCTCTGGTCTAAAAGTACGTGGGAGGTAGTAGATTTAGATGAGCGTGTTAATTTCCCAATGTATTACCCTGTAGATACCCTGAATATTGGATCAGATAGAAGATCTTTATATGATGTGGTACTTAAAGCGGTAAAGAATGGAGAGATTGATGCCATTTACTCAGATTCATATTTTACAGAAAAAATACAGTTGGATGATATCTCTGCGGCATTGGTAAAAACTGATACTACAGATGATGGATATAGAGAACTAAATGAAGGTTTGCCTATTTCTGATTATAATATCGAGACAAGGCGTATAAGTGCTTACGATATTAATGCCTATCATATGAGAGGATATTGGTATGTAGACAAACGTCAAGGTGAGCTTAAGTATCGATTATTAGGTTTTGCCCCAGTTTCTGGAGATGTAAACTTCTTAGATGATGCTCAGCAAGAAGATATTGAGTTGTTTTGGGTATGGTTCCCAGGAGCAAGAGAAGTTCTGCATAAGGCCAAAGCATTTAACAGGAAAAATACTTCTATGCCCATATCGTTTGATCATCTCTTAAATAGTAGGCGTTTTAACGGTACGATTTATCGAGAAGACAATGTTCAGGGTGATAGGCAGGTAAAAGAGTATATTAGTAATAATGCAATGATGCAGCTCTATGAGTCTAATCGAATAAAAGAACGTATTAGGGATTTAGAACAAGATCTTTGGAATTACTAATGTGATTTCGTACAACATTTAAAAGCCGTCTTACTATAGGACGGCTTTTTTAATGGACGCATTTTGAGCTTTTGGATGCATTTGAAAATATACTAAATGAAAAGATTGTATATTCATTTTTCAAAAATATAAGGATGAAAATTGTTTTTAGTTTGCTGTTTGTAATGGTATTTCAATGCCTAAGTGCACAGGTATTTACAGGAGAAGAAGTGGTAACAAAGGCAATACGGTATCACGACCCAGGAAATAATTGGTCCAGTTTTCAAGGAGAATTTAAGGTCGTTCTAGAAATGCAGGATAACTCTCGAAGAGAGAGTATGATAACCATAGATTTACCCCAAGAGTACTTTAACGTCTCTACGCAACAAGGAGATAAAAAGAGCTTTCGCGAAATAGAAAATGGCAACTGCCGCTTTTCTGAGGTAGATGGAACGGTAAAAGAAGCTTCCTTAGCAGAGAAGGAATGTGAACGTACGGTGATGTTTAAAAATTACTATACCTACTTGTATGGACTGCCTATGAAACTCAAAGATCTGGGTACAAACATACATCCGGTGGTACAAAGGACGACTTTCAAGAATAAAGAGTATCTCGTAGTGCGCGTTAGCTATGATGAAACAGTGGGTTCAGATATTTGGCAATTTTACTTTGATCCTGAAACATATGCAATGGAAGTGTATCAGTTTTTTAAGGTCGCTAATGAGAAAACCGGTGAATATATTCTGCTTTCAGGCGAAATGCTCGTAGAAGGGATTAAAATGCCTAAAGATCGTGCTTGGTACTATAACAAAGATGATGGGTACCTAGGCACGGATAAATTGGTGAATAAGTAAAGCTTTCTTTGTAAGAAAAAATATTACCACATAAAAAACCCTTTCCAAAACTGGAAAGGGTTTTATTTTTTAAGGATAAGATATTCCTTATGCTTCAAATGGTACTACAGAAACATAAGATTTGTTATCTTTCTTTTTAGCGAATTTTACAACACCATCCACTTTAGCGTGAAGGGTATGATCTTTTCCACCATACACGTTTTCACCTGGGTGGTGCGTGTTTCCTCTTTGACGTACGATGATGTTCCCTGCAATTGCAGCTTGTCCTCCAAAAATCTTAACACCTAGGCGCTTCGATTGTGATTCACGACCGTTTTTTGAACTACCAACTCCTTTTTTGTGAGCCATTTTGTTACTTTTTTTGATCCTCGCAAAAGCTTGGATCTATATTAAACTTAAGTGAGTTGCTTATTAAGCTTTCCCACCATCTAATTCATCTTGCCATTTCTTAAGCTCATCCCATTTTCCTGCTGCAGCCATTTCTGCTTGCTTAGGCCAAGTGTCAGGAATGTGATTTCCACGTACTCCTGCAATGATTTCAGAAATCTTAGCTGGTGCCGTTTTTGCAAGTTCTGCAAATGTAGCAACGCCTGCATCTGTAAGGGTTTGCGCAATTTTAGGCCCAATTCCTTCAATTTTCTTAAGATCGTCTGCTTTTCCAGAAGCTTTCTTAGCCGGAGCCTTTTTTGCTGCTGGTTCAGCTGCTTCTTTTTTAGGAGCTACTGCTTTAGCCTTAGGCTCAGCTTTTGTAGTTTCCTTTACAGGAGCTACTTTCTTAGCTTCCTTTTTAGGAGCTGCTTTTTTAGCTCCAGAAGCAACGATGCTTTCAATTACGATTTCAGAAAGAGACTGACGGTGTCCGTTTTTCTTACGGTATCCTTTACGTCTTTTCTTTTTGAAAACGATTACTTTGTCACCTTTAAGGTGTCTCACGACTTTAGCTCCTACTTGAGCTCCGTCTATAGCCGGGGCGCCGATAGTAACATTGTTACCGTCTCCAATTAAAAGAACGTTGTCAAATGCAACTTTTTTCCCTTCATCGGTAGACAGACGGTGAACAAAGACTTTCTGGTCTTTTGCAACTTTAAATTGCTGCCCTGCTATCTCTACAATTGCGTACATAGCGAATTATTAATATGTGATTAAATTTTAAACTGTGCCTTCCTTTCGGTTTAAGCGGGTGCAAATATATCGCTAATCTCTTAATTTACAAAGAAGGATCGAGTTTTTTATGTGGTAAGACTGCTCACTTCCTTTGGACATAATTTTGACGGATCCGCTTGCGCCAAAACATAATCTTGCTAATGAACCAAAAAGCGTGTAAAACAATCCTAATAATCGGGTTGAGCGTAGTCAAGGCTTATGATATAAATTACAAAATTTTAGGTTTTCTTGATGCTTTGAATGCCCCGGAATGAATTGAAGTTAGTTGCTTTCACGAATAGCAAAATCATTTGCTTCATTTTCAATATCTGATGCATTAATATGCTTCTTTGTAACTGCTTTTGTTCCTCTAAAATAAAGCTTCATACGATAAACTATATAATAGAGTAATGGTACAATGATGAGTGTGAGGAAAGTAGCTATAATTAGACCGTAAATCACTGTCCAGGCTAAAGGTCCCCAGAATATCACATTATCGCCGCCTACATAAATACTAGGGTTAAAGTCCTGAAACAAGCCAAAGAAATCTATATTGATTCCAATAGCTAAAGGGATTAGGCCTAAGACTGTTGTGATAGCCGTAAGAAGCACCGGACGTAAACGTGCACGGCCTCCTTCTATGATCACATCTATAGTTGTTGAGATATCTAACATTTGTTTTCCTTCTAAGCCTTGAGCTACTTCCTTTCTGTCGACTAAGAGTTGGGTGTAATCCAGCAGCACTACACCGTTATTTACTACAATTCCTGCTAGGGAAATGATACCCATCATTGTCATTATGATAACAAATGAAGAGCCGCTAATGATGATCCCCCCAAATACGCCAATAAAGCTCAAAAATATTGCTATCATAATAATGATAGGCTTTGAAATAGAGCTAAACTGAAAAATTAATAAAAAGAAAATCAAGCCTAATCCTCCAAAAAAGGCGCTCATTAAAAAGGCCATCTCCTTATTTTGTTCCTCAATCTGACCTGTATAATTTACTTTTATATTCTTAGGGAGGTCTGTAAAATTATTCATCTCTTCTTGGATTGCTGTGACTACCACCTGTGCATCTGTATATCCCGCAGCGAGTGCTGAGTATACGGTAACCACACGTTTAGAATCACGATGCTTAATCGAACTAAAAGATGAAGTATTTTTTGTTGTGGTTACAGCAGCGACTGGAACCTCTTTTATTTGTCCCGTAGCAGGGTCTCTAAAGATGATATTCTGATTGAATAATGCAGAATTATTAAAACGTTGGTCTTCCTTAAAACGAACATAGATGTCATAATCCTCACCTTCTTTTTTATAGACACCAGCCTTGCTTCCAAAAATAGAATTACGCAATTGGATACCTACTTGACCTACAGCCACACCCAATTCTCCGGCTTTTTGGCGATCTACAATGACTTGTGTTCCTGGCTTACCACGGTTTACATCAATCTTAATCTCATCTACTCCAGGGACATTACGTGCATTTATAAAGTTGCGCATTTTCTCTGCGGCAACTATTAGTTCCTCATAATTGTTTCCTTCTAATTCTAGATTGATTGGATAGCCTTGTGGAGGACCTGCTGCATCTTTTTCAACGGTAATCACCACGCCCGGGTAAATCCCCTTGAGCGCATCTTGTACTTTAAAACGGAGTAATTCACTATCTGCGCCATTTCTAAATTTGTACTCTCGCATGGTAGCTGTAATCTTAGCTCTGTGAGGCATTTCGGCAGCGCTGCCTCCATCGGTTTGTGGATTACTAGCTCCTTCACCTACTTGAGAAACAGAAGTTTCTACAAGGGCGTTATAATCTGTGCCTTCTAAATATTCGCCATCATTAAAAACTTTAAAGATGCGACGTTCAATTTCCTTTGTAATCGCATTTGTTTTTTCGATAGCCGTGCCTTCAGGATATTCTATATATGCATAGATTTGATTGGGTTTATTGTCTGGAAAAAATTCTATGGACGTACGTCCAGCACCTATTGAACCTCCAAAAGCACCAAAAGTGGCAAAGAGTAAAATAAAAATGCTAATGACAAATACTAGTGGTCTCCAGCCTCTAAGTGCCCAACCTAAGAATCCTTTATATTTATTTTCTAACCAGCTTAGGAAACGACGTTGGAAAACTTCGGCGGCACTAAACAATAGGTATTTATAGACCCACATTAGTACAATGGTCACAAGTATGAGAGAACCAAATCCTCTCACGGGCCCTCCGGCAAAAAGGATTAATATACCTATGGGTAACATGACTAAGGAAATGCGCAGGAGTAGTTTTCGCGAAAGCGTTTTCTCATCTGTTTTCATAAACTTAGACACTAGCATCGAGTTAATGAATATCGCAACAAACAAGGACGACCCTAATACCACCGACAAGGTAATCGGGAAGTAAATCATAAATTGACCCATCAGTCCTGGCCATAGGCCTAAAGGAACAAAGGCCGCTACGGTAGTTAGTGTTGAAATGATGATTGGGAAAGCAATTTCTCCAATTCCTTTTTTGGCTGCTTGGATACGTGACATCCCTTCTTCATCCATTAATCGATACACGTTTTCTACCACCACAATCCCGTTATCTACAAGCATTCCCAGTCCCATAATGAGAGCAAAAAGAATCATCGTATTCATCGTATAGCCCATCAGGTTGAGAATCATAAAACTCATAAACATGGACATAGGGATGGCAAAGCCTACAAAAAGTGCGTTTTTAAACCCTAAGAAAAACATGAGAACCCCAACAACGAGAATTATCCCGAAAATGATATTGTTTACAAGGTCGTTTACTTGGTTTTCGGTTTTTGCACTTTGGTCATTTGCTGTCGTGATTTTTACGTCCGGAGGGAAAACATTAGTCTCAGCATTCTTAATGATGTCTGTAATCTGCGCTACAGCGGCAATCATATTCTCTCCAGAACGTTTCTTAACATCCAGCATGACCACACTTTTACTTACTTCTAGATCATCTACAGAATCTCCTTTTTCTAGGGTGAGGTCACGGGCATAAGTAGTTTTATCTTCTTCTGTAAACGTAACTGTCGCAATATCTCTTAGATAGACTGCACCGTTTTCTGATTTTACTACAAAATTTTCTAATTCTTCTGGAGTGTCAATTTCTCCGATAATTCTAATATTACGGCGTTGCCCACTGGAAACTAAGTTTCCTGCAGATAGGGTCATATTGCCATTGTTAATGGCGCCAATTACGTTATCAAAATTAACTTGGGCAGCCATCATTTTATAGATATCTACTGCAACTTCTACTTCTCGTTCCTGAGCGCCTCGTATAGTCGCTTCTTTTATTTCTTTCAGACTTTCTATCTCGTCTTGCAAGTATTCTGCATAGTCTTTAAGCTTGTCTACTGGATAATTTCCGGAGACATTTACATTTAAGATAGGAGTCTCTTCCGAGATGCTCAGGTCAAAAACATTAGGTTCTACTTTAGCACCATTAAAGGTGGGCCAGTCTTCATTTGCTGTTTCAGAGTCTACTTCATCTTTTACTCGCTGTTTTGCGACTTGCACATCCATCTTGTAGTCAAACTCTACTGTGATAATGGCATAATCTTCCTGCGAGGTAGATAAAACTTCTACTACTCCAGAAAGGTTCTGTAGCTTGTCTTCTAAGGGATCTACAATAAGACGTTCGATATCTTCGGCGGTATTGCCCGGATAGGGAGCAGAGATATAAATCTTAGTCTCATTAATCTCTGGAAAATTCTCTCGGGCCATCCCAAGGTACGCACTGAGCCCTAAGACAAGAAACAATGCCATAAGTACGTAAATGATGGTTGGGTTGTCTATCGCCCAACTTGATAAACCAAATTCTTTGTCTACCTTTTTTTGTTTTTCTGCATTCATCTTACTAGTAAGTTAGGATTCGTACTTCTTGATTGTCTTTTACAGATCTTGCGCCTTCTACTATAATCTGGTCTCCTGTTTTAATACCTGATAGGACTTCAATTTTATCGCCCTGCGATTTTCCCGTAGTAATGATTTGTTGTTTGGCAACTGTTGTGTTGTCTTGCGCTTTCGTACTTCGACCTGGCTCAGTATAAACTTCAGCGGTATACACATATTGCTCGCCAGCGGCATTTTCATTAATCACATTAAGCGGAATCAGAATCGCATTCTCCGCCGTGTAGTCATTAATTGAAAGTCGGGCGGTAAGGTTGGGTTTGATATTCCCGTTTTTGTTAGGGACATCAATTTCTATGGGAAAACTACGGTTAGCAGGATTGATATAATCTCCAGACTGTTTAATCCTAGTCTCTACGGTTTCATCAAGTACAGGAAAATATACGCTCACATTTTTTCCTTTATGTATGGTTTTTAAATAGGTTTCTGGAACCTCTGCACTTACATACATATCACTTAAATTAATGATTCTAAATAGAGGTACGCCAGGTGCAACAACGGTGCCTTGCTCTGTAATAACATCATCTATTACTCCAGAAAAGGGCGCTTTAACAACAGTTCTGCCCAACTGACTCTTCATTTGTTTTACCATGTTTTGAGCAGATTCGTATTGTGCTTTTGCTTGTAAAAATTGGATTTCTGAGCCTATTTCTTGACTCCATAATCGTTCTTGTCTCTCAAAAGTGGTTTGAGCTAAGGCTTCCTGAGTTTGCAGTTGCGCTAGCTGGCTACTCAAACCTCCATCATCTATGCTAGCCAGTGTTTGTCCTTTAGAAACGCGTTGCCCTTTTCTTACATTTACTCGAAGCAAAGTGCCTTGGTATTCTGGATAGACCAGTACATTTTGTTTAGTCTCTACGCTTCCTTGTATTTCTATATAGTGATTAAACAAAGTGTCTTTAACGACAGTAGTCGTTACCAGAACTTCTTTCTTCTCTGCCGGGTCCAAGATCTCAATAGCTTTTTCTATCTGAGTTAATTCTTCTTTGATAGCTGTTGCCCTTGCGTTGAGCTCGTCCTTTTTTGCTCGTATTGCTTTTATATCACTCTCGTTAACTAACTCTTGTAATGAGACTGATTTTTCTTCATTTCCACAAGAAGATAGAAAAAGTGTAATTGCTAGTATGGATAATAAATTTTTCATAATATATATGTTTGTGGTCGTGCGCTTAGTTTCTCGTAGTTCTATAATTAGGAATATTCAATACGGTTTCTAATTGAGCTTTTGTGGTGATAATATTGAGCATACATTGCAATACTTCTTGTTGTATGCTGTATAGTTGTGTTTGTGCTTGCCTCAGGTCAAAACTTGATCCAACGCCTTCTTGAAACTTAATACGGTTTTTATTTTCAATACGCTCTGCGAGAGCAAGATTTTCTTTAGTGTTTTGGTAGGTATTCACCGCAAATTGATGGTCATTTTTTGCTTGCGCGAAAGCCAGTTCTATCTGCTGTATTGTCTCTTCTAAGTCTGAAGTAGCTTGCTCTAAAGCAATGGATGCACGTGCGGTTTTTGCATTGCGCAGTCCTGAACTAAAAAGAGGAACATTAAGGCTCACACCAGCAATACTTTGTGCAAACCAGCGCGTACTCGAATCAAAGAAATTAAACTCGTTCTGTCCCGTTGCGGTTCCAAAATTTACAAAACCTCCTAAGGTGGGGAGCGCTCTGCTTTTTTCCAATTTGAGTTCTAACTCGCGTTGTTGTGTAAGATTGGTTGCAATCTTCCAATCTACATTATTATTTACCGAAAAGTTAGACGATAATAATTCTAATGCTGGGAAGGAGAGTTCTTCCAGGGATTGTATAAGTGTGGTGTTGGTATCAATATCCAATCCCAGTGCATTATTAAACATTTGCAAGGCAATGCCTTCCATACGCTGGGCATTCTCTCGTTGATTCATTAGCTGTTTGTAGGTGAGTTCTAGTTGCTCTGCATCTTCAGACTCTGTCAAGCCATTGGCTACAATAACTTTAGTATCGTCTAGATTCTTCTTCAGTGTTATCAGATTTCGGTCTAGAATAGCAACACTCTCTCCTGCGATGAGTACGCCACCATAGGCATTTATGACCCCTTTACGAACTTCCAGCTGGGTTTTTTCATTGGCATTTTCAGAAAATTCTAGAAAGGTTTTTGCTGCTTGCAAGCCTACAAGATAGGAGCCATCAAAGATTAATTGATTAAGCGTGGCGACTACAGAAGCATTTTGTTGAGTACCAAAAATTACAGGCTGAAAAGTACCTGGTGCTCCTCCAAAAAATTCGGCAGGAATAAAGGCAGTTGGTTGTTTTAGTTGGTTTTGATAATCAATCGCTCCGTTTATTTGTGGTAAACCCGTTGCTGTGGTTTCCCATTTTTGTTTGATGGCTTTGGCAATGTCTCTACGTGCATTAATCGCCGTACGATTACTGTCTAAAGCAAAATTGACAGCCTCTTCTAGGGTGAAATTGTAACTACGCTCTTCTTGCCCGAAGCTATAAGTAGCTAGAAGGAATATCGTGAGTATGGTGAGTATATATTTCATTAATCTTGAGTTGAATGAATTAGCTTGTTTAAGATGCTTCGCCCTTTTGGGGTCACAATGCCTCGTAGGTGGTATTCTAGGAAGGATTCAAAAAGTTCCTTGGGGGCAAACATTTTTATAGGAAATAGATGCGGGTCTTTAATGCCCGTTACACCATTAAAATATATCCTACTCACAAACCCCACATCTATATTGTCCCGGAACAGACCCTCTTCCATACCACGTTGTATATTGTCTACAACACAATTTTGCATATAATCAAATTGCCTTGCTTTTAGGGAGGAGTATATACGAGGGTAGTATTTGTTTAATTGATGCATTGGTGCAGAGGCTTCATCTTTGAGATGATGCATGAGTTGCTTTTTAATCTCGTACACCTCTACTATTGGATTTTGTTTTAGCGCGCAAATTTCGTCAATAACCCCGCAGATATGCTCAAAAAGATTATCTACCACGACAGCAATAATGGTTTCCTTGTTACTATAATGCTGGTAGAGTGTTTTTTTAGACATGGTGAGCTCTGCGGCGATCTCATCCATGGTCACACTCTTAAATCCCTGTTTAAGAAATAATTCGGTGGCGGTATGAATAATTTTTTCTTTCATAAATGGACAGCAAATGTACAATGGAAACTTTAGAAACTAAAAAAGTTTCCTAAGTTTTTGTTTATTAATTAATTTTGCTTTCGCGAAAGCGTAATACAAGAATTCCCATTTTGAAGTCTTATTTTTACGCTTTAAACACTACCTATGCATTCCATTCCAGAATATTCATCCCTTTTTATAGAATATTTAGAAGAGCGTACTTTTATCAAAGAGCCTTTTAATTTATATGAGCCTATAGATTATATTTTGAAATTAGGAGGGAAGCGTTTGCGTCCCGTACTTACCTTGCTTGCTGCAGAGTTGTACAATGCTCCTTATGAAAAGGCTTTAGATGCGGCATTAGCGATAGAGATATTTCATAATTTTTCTTTAGTACATGATGATATTATGGATGATGCCCCTTTGCGCCGTGGGCAGGAAACCGTGCATGAAAAGTGGGATGTAAATACGGGGATTCTATCTGGAGATGCGATGCTTATACGAGCCTATCAATTGTTTGAAAATTATGATGGAGAAATCTTTCGCAAGCTTGCGAAGCTATTTTCCAAAACCGCAATAGAAGTTTGTGAAGGGCAGCAATATGATGTGGATTTTGAAACTCGTGATGATGTCTCTATTCCAGAATATCTAAAAATGATTGAATATAAAACGGCTGTTCTTGTAGCGGCCTCGCTTAAAATGGGAGCCATTGTTGCCGGAGCATCAGAAAGCTGTCAAGAATCGATCTATAACTATGGACGCGATTTAGGTATTGCTTTCCAGTTGCAGGACGATTATCTAGATGCTTTTGGAGATCCGGAGACCTTTGGGAAACAGGTAGGTGGCGATATTATTGAAAATAAAAAGACTTTTTTGTATTTGACGGCTTTGCAAAATTCTGATAAAGATGAAGCGCAACAATTAGAACATCTCTTTTCTATTGCGCCTACAAATCCCACCGAAAAAATAGAAACCGTAAAGGAACAGTTTATTGCCAGTGGCGCTGCACAAGCAACTCAAGATGAAATGGCAAAATATACCCAACTCGCTTTTGAATCTCTAGAAAATCTAGAAATTTCTGAAGATAAAAAACAACTGCTACGTGAGTTTGGTTTAGGTCTTATGAAACGAACGGTATAACAGCAGTGCTCTTGAGTACGTAATAACTAGTAGAAGGTATTTAGTAAAAAGTAGCTTGGATTAAGTTGTAACTGCTAATTAATTCCATAGGACTACGGACTAGAAATAAACCCTTACAAATGGCAACCACGCATCTTGATATATCCCGTCTGATTCTCTAAACAATACATTATAACGAATTCCCACTGCGCCTAAACTATTACCTCCTACATTCAATCGATATCCAGCTCCAAGAAAGAGAGCGGTATTGTTAAATGGGTCTTCATCTGGACGACCATCAAAAGAGCGGTTTACTCTCAATTGTTCTAATTCTCCAGAAAGTTGTAAAAAGTCTATAGGATTTGCCAGGATAATAGCACTTGCTCCTATAATTGAGTTTCTGGTGTCAGCAAATCTCTGAAAGGTATAATTTAAACCTGGACCAAAAGCGATATACTCGTTAGGTTGGTATAAGGCACTGGGTGATATATTGATGTTGGTAAAATTATTACCAAAATTTAGTCCTAAGCCTCCTCCAAAGCGTACTTTTTTCCAAAAGTCACTTTTAGGTTTTATCAGGTCATTTTGTCCAATAGCTAGAGGTGAAAAAAATAAAATAGCTGCTAAAACAAGCAGAGAATTGATGCGTGTGTTCATTTTCATAGGTTTTGATACTAATTATCTGTGATAAATATAGGAAATCTATATCCTAAAATGTTAAAAGTCGTATTTTTGTTCGACCAAGGTCACTTGACCGACTATTTTAACCTATGATGGATAGATTTTCATTTTTAAACGCTGCGCATACTGCATATTTTGCAGAGCTATACGACCAATATTTATTGAACCCAGATAGTGTAGAGCCTAGTTGGCGTGCATTTTTCCAAGGTTTTGACTTTGGTATGGAGAGTGGTGAGGCGGTTTCTTCAGAGATGGGAGGCGTAGCTGTACTACCAGAAAATGTTCAAAAAGAATTTCAGGTAGTAAAACTTATTGATGCTTACCGTACTCGTGGTCACCTGTTTACCAAAACAAATCCAGTACGCGCCAGACGCAAGTATGAACCTACGCTGGAATTAGGCAACTTTGGCCTTTCAGAATCAGATTTAGATAAATTCTTTGAAGCAGGATCTATTCTAGGGTTAGGAAAAACCAGCTTAAGAAAAATAAGAGAACATGTAGAAGCCATCTATTGTGACGCTATAGGGGTAGAGTATATGTACATACGTGACCCCAAAGAAATCCAATGGATTCAAAACTGGTTGAATACCAACGATAATCATCCAAGCTTTGCAGTGGATGAGAAAAAACATATTCTTAAAAAATTGAACCAAGCTGTTTCATTTGAGACTTTTTTACATTCTAAGTATGTGGGGCAAAAACGTTTTTCTGTAGAAGGATTGGATGCTATGATTCCTGGACTGGATGCACTTATTGAGCGTGGGTCAGAAAAAGGGATCGAACAGTTTGTACTGGGGATGGCACATAGAGGCCGTTTGAATGTGTTAGCTAATATTTTTGGAAAGTCACCAGAGGCTATTTTCTCTGAGTTTGACGGGAAAGAATATGATGAAGATGAGCTTTTTGATGGTGATGTTAAGTATCATATGGGTTGGACCAGCTTTCGCGAAAGCGATA
Source organism: Dokdonia sp. (assembly GCA_023299935.1). Lineage (GTDB taxonomy): Bacteria > Bacteroidota > Bacteroidia > Flavobacteriales > Flavobacteriaceae > Dokdonia. Next base: position 22,900 of record JALZVV010000050.1, on the reverse strand, counting down.
AAGGACGTAAAATCCGTATGGATTTAGCCCCTAATCCATCTCACCTTGAAACTGTGGGAGCAGTTATAGAAGGGATGTCACGTGCTAAGATTGACAATCAATTAGGTGGTGATGATAAAAAAATATTGCCTATCGCCATTCACGGTGATGCAGCAATAGCAGGACAAGGTATTGCTTATGAGATTGTGCAAATGGCACAACTTGATGGCTATCGTACAGGCGGAACTATACATATTGTAGCAAATAACCAAGTAGGATTTACTACAAATTACTTAGATGCCCGTTCTTCTACATATAGCACAGACGTAAGTAAAGTTACACTTTCTCCTGTATTGCACGTAAATGGGGATGATGTGGAGGCAGTATGTCACGCATTTCAGTTTGCACTGGACTATCGAATGGAATTTGGTAAAGATGTCTTTATTGACATTTTGGGATATCGTAAGTATGGACATAATGAAGGCGATGAGCCTATGTTCACTCAGCCTCAATTGTATAAAGCGATTAAGAAGCATAAAACCCCTCGAGATATTTATGCCGCTCAATTGCTAGACCAAGGTATTATAGAAGAGGGCTTTGTAAAAGATATAGAGAAAGAATATAAGGCTGATCTAGAAGAAGATCTGGAAGCGTCTCGTAAAAAGAATAAAACCGTCATCACTGAAATTCTCGCCGATGATTGGGAAGGGTACCAATTAGGGACTAAGGAAGATATTCTTGCTCCTGTAGATACGACTTATGCACTCAAGAAGCTTGATAAACTGGCAGATGGCATTACAAAACTACCGGAGGATAAGAAGTTTATTCGTAAGATACAGCGTATCATAGCTGGGCGTAACGAACAGTATACAAAGAAGAATGCATTAGATTGGGGAATGGGCGAATTACTTGCCTATGCGAGTTTAATGGAAGAAGGGTTTAATGTTCGTATTTCTGGACAGGATGTAGAACGAGGCACCTTCTCCCACCGTCATGCCATAATAAAGACAGAAGATGATGTAGAAGAGATCAATCTTCACAACCGTCTTGACTTGGCGGGAAAAATGGATATTTATAACTCTTTGCTTTCTGAGTATGGAGTAGTAGGTTTTGATTATGGCTATGCAATGGCATCGCCAAAAACTTTAACGATTTGGGAAGCACAATTTGGAGATTTTTCTAACGGAGCTCAGATTATGTTGGACCAGTATATCTCTGCGGCAGAGTCTAAGTGGAAAACACAAAACGGACTCGTAATGTTATTACCACATGGCTATGAAGGGCAGGGATCAGAGCATTCTAGTGCACGTATGGAGCGTTACTTACAGTTGTGCTCTCGCGATAATATGATAATGGCAGATGTGACAACACCAGCAAACTTTTTCCACTTATTACGTCGCCAGATGAAGTGGAATTTTAGAAAGCCGCTTGTCGTATTTACGCCTAAATCTTTATTAAGACACCCACTTGTTGTGAGTACTAAAGAAGAACTCGCAACGGGGAGTTTTCAGGAAGTTTTTGATGATGAAGGTGTAGATAAGCAAAAAGTAAAATCACTGGTATTCTGTACAGGTAAATTTTATTATGATTTATTGGAGCGCCGTACAGAGAATAATAGAGAAGATGTGGCTTTAGTGCGTATTGAACAATTGTTTCCATTACCACAAAAGCAGCTGGAGACTATTATAAACAGTTATCCTAATGTAACAGATTATGTGTGGGCACAAGAAGAGCCTCGTAATATGGGAGCTTGGGGGTATATGCTTATGAATTTTAGTCAAGTGAAGCTGCGTCTATGTGCACGTTATGCATATAGCTCGCCAGCAGCAGGTAGTAGTGCACGCTCTAAGGCAAGGCATAAAAAAGTAATTGATAGCGTTTTTGAAATTCAAAAGACTTCGGTCTAGGTGGAAGTGTTGATAATTCAGGAACAATAAAAATAATAAATAATTAAGGATGAGATTTTCGCTTCCGCGGAAATTAAATAGAAAAACTATGGTTTTAGAAATGAAAGTCCCTTCACCGGGAGAGTCCATCACCGAAGTAGAAATTGCACAATGGCTTGTAGAAGATGGCGATTATGTAGAGAAGGATCAGGCAATAGCCGAAGTAGATAGCGATAAAGCAACCTTAGAACTCCCTGCAGAAATGAGTGGCGTTATCACCCTCAAAGCAGAAGAAGGAGACGCAGTAGAAGTAGGCGCAGTAGTTTGTCTTATTGATACAGCAGCAAAAGCTCCTGCTGGCGGTGCAAAAAAAGAGGCAGCTCCTAAAGCCGAAGAAAAAGCAGCTCCCGCTCCTAAGGTTGAGACGCCAGTAGCCAAGACATATGCTTCTGGAACACCAAGTCCTGCAGCTAAGAAAATTCTTGATGAAAAAGGAATGAGTGCTAGCCACGTGACTGGAACAGGTCGTGATGGTCGCGTTACTAAAGATGATGCTGTACAAGCACAACCATCTATGGGTACTCCAGGACTTGGAACACGAGGAGAGAGTCGTACAAAATTATCTATGCTGCGTCGCAAAGTAGCAGAGCGCCTGGTAGAAGCAAAGAATACAACGGCTATGCTTACCACTTTTAACGAAGTGAATATGCAGCCTATATTTGACTTGCGTAAGCAGTACAAAGAAGATTTTAAAGCAAAACACGGGGTGAGTTTAGGGTTTATGTCCTTCTTTACACTTGCGGTAGTAAGAGCGTTAGAGATGTATCCTTCTGTAAATAGTATGATAGATGGGAAGGAAATGCTTACGTTTGACTATAAAGATATTTCCATTGCGGTTTCTGGTCCTAAAGGATTAATGGTTCCTGTTATTCGCAATGCAGAGAATCTTTCTTTTAGAGGTGTAGAGAGTGAGGTAAAGCGCCTAGCTATACGTGCTCGTGATGGTAAAATTACAGTAGATGAGATGACAGGCGGAACTTTTACCATTTCTAATGGAGGAGTGTTTGGGTCTATGTTATCTACTCCTATTATTAACCCGCCACAATCAGGGATTCTAGGAATGCATAATATTGTAGAACGTCCTGTTGCTATAGATGGGCAAGTTGTCATCGCACCTATAATGTTTGTTGCTTTATCCTACGATCACCGTATCATTGATGGTAAAGAATCTGTAGGATTTTTAGTAGCAGTAAAAGAAGCTTTAGAAGACCCAATTAACATACTAATGAATGGAGATCCTAAGAAAGCCTTAGAAATGTAATTATTATTGCAGCTTATAATATAAAGCCGAACCTATGTGTTCGGCTTTTTTTTGTGGTAGTTTCAATTAAAAAAATCATAATCTTGAAAGGAATTATAATTAATGGTGACCACTTAAGCATACATTGGAGAGATAAAGACTATGTAGAACCTTATTATCTTGAAAAGAAATTTAAATAATCTAACTTAAATACTATACCATGAAAGAATCAATTGCTGCAAATTTTGAACAAGAGATGAATACCACACGTCGTTTTTTTGATGTGATATCAGATGACTTTTTTGCTTATAAGCCTCATGAAAAATCAATGGACGCAACAAGCTTAATGAATCATATTGCTAATATTCCTGCTTTTGTGCCTGCAATTACCGGGATGTCTAGTTTTGATTTGAGTCAATTACCTCCATCTGAGCCTGCAAAAACAAAAGAAGCGATCGTTGCACTTTTTGAAGCTAATGTAACACAAGCGAGAGAGGCTTTGGCACAAATGCCAGAAGATCAACTTACAAATACGTGGACATTAAAAAATGGAGAAACCACCTACATTAATAATGTAGCTAAGCAAGATGTGTTTCGTAATTTAGTAATTAGCCATACCATCCATCATAGAGCACAATTAGGGGTGTACTTGCGAATGAATAATCTAAAAGTGCCAGCAAGTTATGTAGCCTCTGCAGATGAGAGTTTGATATAAATAAGAATATATATTGTAAACTATATAAGGCCGAATTTTTGTTCGGTCTTTTTTTATGGAGTAAATAGTAGTATTATAATTTGATAGAAAAGCAAAAACCGAGAATCTATTCTCGGTTTTTCTTTTATAGTAAATCTATCCCCCGATTAACTTACTATCAATTACAATCTTTTTGATTTGTTATTATGAAGTAAAAATAGCACTTCTTTGGAGAGTATGAAATACGTAGGTAGTGCAAAAATTACGTAGGGGTACATAGTGGGGATTGGAGATTTTTGATTGTTGAATGATGATTTTTGAATGATGAATGTCGAATGAGGAAGGATATTGAAACGGAAGTTGAGATTCCCGCCCCTGCCTGTAGGATGGCTTGTCGGAATGAAAAGGAATTATAGGGAGAAAATAAGTTCTTATGTTCTTGTTTATAGGTTATTTACAATCACTTCAAACCCGTATTGTGTGATTATATATTTTTTGTTGTTAGAGTTGTAAATTTTATAAATCCCTGATTTTTATGGACTCACAATTTTTTTAAAGCTTGTGGTAATAAGGTTGAATAGATATAGTGATTGTTCTGTAAGGACATAAAAATCCCCATTTTTTCTTTTATGAATGTATTTTACACTACTCAAATCATTATCAGGTAATGCAATAGTATGAAAGGAATAGAAATTAAAACGTTGTAATGTAGTGGGTTGTGTTTCTCCCAATAAGTCCAAGCGCACTTGCGTAATCCCACCACCTAGCAACACACAACCGTTATTGTTCTGGGCAATGGTATTAATCGTTTCTATATTAAGACCATCTTCTTTAGTAAACTGTTTGTGAAAAACTCTTTGCGCATCTTCTTGAGAAAATACCGCGAGTGAGGTAATAAATATAAATATGCTCGTTACGTATTTCACTTGTTTTTTGATAATCTCCCGTATGCAAGAGATCTATTTTTTAAGATAGAAACAGCTATACTGATAATCAATCACGCCTTTTCCTAGATTAAGAATATCTGCTCCAAGAATTCCGTGAACAGGATCTGCCTTATGATTTTCTAATGCGGTATTAACGTGGGTAAGGTCAAAAAGTACGATATCGAGCCCTTCTTTTTTCCAAGTGCCAATTTTGATTCTATTGTCTTTAGACAGTTTAGTAATCATATCTGATGCGCCAGCGCCAGCGGCCAGGACTTCGCTATCTTCACTAATGAGTTTAAAATAATCTGCAAATTCCAGTCCTATGCAAGAGCTCGAGGCGCCCGTGTCTAGTATAAAAGATCCTTTTATCCCGTTTACGGTGGCTTTGAATTCCAGATGATTGGTTGCCGTCGTATTAAGTTTGATACGGGTATAGCCCTTTGCTACTAAAAATTCTCTGAGACTTGCCATAAGTGTGCAAAAGTAATAAAGTGGGATGGGTTTTGCTTTCGCGAAAGCGTAATACCTCCTATTTTTGCAGCATGCGATTTATAGATACCCATACTCATTTATACAGTGAGGCTTTTGATGAAGATCAAGACCCAATGATACAACGCGCCGTAGATGCTGGAGTGCAGCAATTTTATATTCCTGCTATAGACTCTGCATATACAGAACGCATGTATACTCTTGAAAAGGCTTATCCTGAACAGATGCATCTTATGATGGGGTTGCATCCTACGCATGTAAAGCCCGAAAATTATGAGGCAGAAATGGCTCATGTGGAGTCTGAATTGGAGAAGAGATCTTTTGTAGCCATAGGAGAGATAGGCGTCGATTTATATTGGGATAGAAGCACCCTAGCTTTACAAAAAGTGGCTTTTAGAACCCAAATCCAACTGGCCAAAAAATATAAACTACCCATAGTAATCCATTGTAGAGACGCTTTTGATGAAGTCTTTGAAGTCCTAGAAGAAGAGAAAGGGAAGGATTTACATGGTATTTTTCATTGCTTTACAGGAACAAAAGAGCAAGCCATAAAAGCGATAAGCTATAATATGAAACTAGGTATAGGTGGTGTTGTTACTTTTAAGAATGGTAAGATTGATCAATTCCTTGCTGAGATTCCATTGGAACATATTGTATTAGAGACAGATGCGCCTTATCTCAGTCCTGCGCCGCATAGAGGAAAACGCAATGAAAGTAGCTATGTAATTCTTGTTGCCGAAAAACTGGCTACTATATATCAGATGAGTTTGGAGGAGATTGCAAAGATAACTGCGACAAATGCGAAGCTTGTTTTTGGTCATAACTCCTAGAATTTTTGCACATTTGCCAGATAAGACCTAAAAACGAAGTGAATACCGAAATAGATCATATCCGTCCTTATCATGATGCAGAGGTTAATCAAGCGATAAAACATGCTTCAAAGCATCCTTATTTTAAGGTGCTATTACAATTCACTTTTCCCACTAAGTCAGATGAGGAGATAGAAGAAGTTCTTGATAGTTGTAATTCCATATTTGATTTTCAAACGCGTGTGATTTATAAGTCGGCGAGAAATTTATTATTTAAAAGTAGTGATGGTTTTAGTTATTCTGGATTTGATAGGTTAGACAATAAGACGTCTTATTTATTTATCTCAAATCATAGAGATATTGTCTTAGACACCTCTTTACTTAATGTGTCATTGTACGACCATAATAAAGTAATGACGGCGAGCGCTATAGGCGATAATTTAGTGCAAAAAGATTTTTTAATGGAGTTGTCTAGGCTTAATCGTAACTTTTTAGTGCGTCGCCAGCAGTCACCTCGGGAGATGTTACAGAACTCAAAAGTATTATCGCAATACATGCAAGACCTGCACTCCAGTGGTAGATCAGTATGGATTGCACAGCGTGAAGGGCGTACTAAAGATGGTGATGATCAAACCCAACAGGGTGTACTTAAAATGCTAGCCTTGGCAAAAGGCGATCTGTCTTTATCTCAATACCTTAAGTCATTGCGAATTGTTCCGGTAAGTATATCGTATGAGTATGATCCTACAGATGTACTTAAGGTACCTGAACTCATAGCAAAGCAGCGCGATATCCCATATATAAAAACGCCTAATGAAGATTTTAATAGTATTCTTAAAGGAGCCTTAGGCTTTAAGAAACGTATTCATATTTCGGTGGCGCCATTAGAAGATAATGAATATGGGGTGCTCCAAGAAGCAGGTAGTGATAATGAACGTTTGCAGGCTTTTGCAAAAGTGATTGATAAAAAAATACATACCCATTATAAACTATGGCCCTCTAACTATATTGCTTTTGACAAGTTGCATAATACAGCCAAGTATGCCGCTCAATATGATGCGGTCGAGTTACGACAGTTTGATCGTAGAATGGAAAGACGCGTAGATATTAATGACGAGATAGCAATTGTTAGTTTTTTAAAAATGTATGCCACCCCAGTAACAAATGCAGAGCGCTATGAGTACTAAACCTAAAATTTTATTGATTTATACAGGCGGTACTATAGGTATGGTCAAGGACTATAAGACGGGTGCACTCAAAGCCTTTAATTTTGATAAACTACTCAAAAATATACCTGAGTTGCGCTTATTGGATTGTGAGATAAGCACCGCTTCTTTTAAGGAGCCTATAGACTCTTCTAATATGAATCCGGACTACTGGGTAGAATTGTGTAGTATTATTGAGTCTAATTATAACGACTTCCAGGGTTTTGTGGTCTTGCACGGTAGTGATACCATGAGTTATACGGCCTCTGCTTTAAGCTTTATGCTTGAGAATCTAGGCAAAGCAGTAATTTTTACCGGCTCTCAATTGCCAATAGGTGATTTAAGAACAGATGCAAAAGAGAACTTGATTACAGCCGTTCAACTTGCGGCATTATGTAAAAGAGGGCAGCCTGTTATTAAAGAGGTATGTCTGTATTTTGAGTATAAACTGTATCGAGCAAATAGAACAACTAAATTAAGCGCAGAACATTTTGAGGCTTTTGATTCTCCTAATTATCCATCACTGGCTACCTCTGGAGTACATCTTACTATAAATGATGAGGTATTATGGCGAGCAGGTCGTAAAGCCTTTAAGGTTCATAAAAAGCTAGTGCGTGATGTTTTATTATTAAAAATGCATCCAGGGATTTCCGAAAGTATGGTTCTTGCCATGTTGGACATTCCTAATATAAAAGGCGTGATTATAGAAACCTATGGGACGGGTAATACAACCACAAAAGCGTGGTTTATAGAAGCCATTAAGAACACTATTGCTAGAGGTATTCCTGTAGTGAATGTGACGCAATGTATTACAGGAAGTGTGCAGATGGGGAATTACGAAACGAGTGTGACGCTAAAAAAAATAGGCGTTATAAGTGGGAAGGATTTAACTACAGAAGCAGCTATTGTAAAAATGATGTATCTGTTGGGACAAGAATTAGGATCTAAAGTCTTTAAATCTGTATATGAAACCTCCTTGCGAGGGGAGCTCTCTTAATTTAAGCGTGCATTACTTTAGTAGGTCACAATTTTTTTGTTATTTCACGCTCCTTTAAAAGGAGATGTTTTGAGTAGTATGCTTTTGCGAAAAGTTATTACAATAAACTAGAGAGGTGGCCGAGTGGCTTAAGGCGCACGCTTGGAAAGCGTGTATGCGTTAATAGCGTATCGAGGGTTCGAATCCCTTCCTCTCTGCGAATGTAAAAGAACACCCTTATAAAAAATATCTGAGCTTGCTCAAGTATTTTTTATAAGGGTGTTCTTTGTATTGCAAAGCAGTACGCATTTCCAGCGTAGCCTTTTGGGATCAGCGAGCGCAGTGAGCTAATCCTAATGAGTAGGATTCAAGCATTTTTCTAGGAGTCTTTCTTTGTATTGCAAAGCAGTACGCATTTCCAGCATAGCCTTTTGGGATCAGCGAGCGTAGTGAGTTCATTCTTTCTCTTTAATTTTAAGCGCAATAATCAAGGATTGGGCTTTTGTTTGTGTTAACATTTTACATAAAAATTCAGAGGCTTATCAGAATCAATTATCTTACAGAGCATTATAAATACTTGAATTACAATAAGTCAATATTTATTTTGAGTAGATTTTAAATAACGAGTCCGCAGTTGTGCTATCCTCAATAGATTATTAGAACAAAGAATGTGAAATATTCCCTAACAATAATTATTCTTGCTTTGTTATGCTCTCAGGGTCATGCTCAAACAAATAATTTTGAGAATATTACTTATAATGTAGGTATAGGAAGTATAGGTTCAGCCATTGGAGCAGTGATTAATAAAAAAGCAGATGAAAAAACAGGCAAAGTTATACTTCGAGCATTATGGAAAGGAGGTTTAGGCGGGGCTATCGTTTTCGGAAGTAAGAAGTTAACCACTGAGATAGTAATTAATGATCAATTAGAATATAATTGGGGAGCTAAAATATTGAATTCAGCTGGAACCAGTATAATCGAGAATGCAGCTAATAATAGAGATATCTTCGATAGATTTCATATTAATTTGGCTTTTAATAGAATTGAATTTCACACTCCAGGTAAACTTAGAGTTAGATATAAAGTTTTACCTGTTGCCTTAGGTTTAACAATTTTTACAGCTGTTAATTCAAAATTTGAGACTAAGTTGAGTCTTCAATCTTGAGAATTGATTTTTTCTTCGAGTCCTGATTCATTCAGAAATTTTACAGCAGGTCAAGCCCTTGGAGTGGCAATTAATATAGATAATACAAGATTAAATGATTTTCGCTTAATTACACATGAATTAATACACGTAAATCAATGGTCTAATTTTAGTTTTGCAAATAGTTATTTTCAAAAATCCTTAGATCCTTGGAGGAAGGACTCCAAGGTGTTTAGAGGAATAGACAAATATGTTCATTGGGAATTTAATAGTATAATTTTGGGTGGATTATACCAAATTGAAGAAATTAATTCTGATTGTTTTATTAATAATTTCTTTGAACGAGAGGCAGAATATTTTTCTCTTAGGACTACGCCTTGTCAGAACTAATTGTTGGTTGGTGATTAAATGTAATAGTCACTTTCTTCAAGGGACCGTACATTTTTCTAGGAGTCTTTCTTTGTATTGCAAAGCAATACGCATTTCCAGCATAGCCCTCGATAGTTGGTTTTTATTGCATTGTAAAGGACCTATTTGATAAAATAATTATAAAGTATATAGGTAACGAAATGCTTTTTGATACTATTCGTTGCAGTAACTCATACAGTGCTTAAGTTGCACTTAGTAGGGGTTATAATACCTTTTGACGGTGCGTAGGCTTGAGGCTTAAGATTGTGAATTTTTCATGAAAAAAGTGAGAATAGTTGATATTCAATAATATGAATGCAAACTCAATATTCTTAGCAGTAATTTTTCAGTATTATTCTAATTAATTACTATATTTAACCCTTTACTAATTTAAATTTAAGATTAAGAGCAATGAAAAAATTATTTTCTATTATGGCAATCGCCGCTATTATGGCTGTAGGGTTTACTGCAAAGGCGAGCAACGCGCAAACAGCGTTACCATTTCAAACGCAACAAATAGTTGCTAGTGTAGAACCAGGAGCCAGTATCCAAGATGTAGCTGATGATGCAGACATCCCTTTTACACAAGTGCTTAAAAAATATTTTATACAAGGAGGTCCAGGATTTATGGGTATTGTACTTGTATGTTTGATTTTAGGTCTTGCTATCGCTATAGAAAGAATATTATTTTTAAATCTTGCGTCTACTAATAGTAAGAAGCTAGCTCAAAATGTTGAGGATGCTTTAAATAGTGGTGGAGTAGAAGCTGCTAAGGAAGTTTGTCGTAACACAAAAGGTCCTGTTGCTTCTATCTATTATCAAGGTCTTGACCGTATGGATGAAGGAATTGAGTCTGCAGAGAAAGCAGTAGTAGCGTACGGAGGTGTACAAATGGGACAATTAGAGAAAAACGTTTCTTGGGTTTCTTTATTTATCGCATTAGCACCAATGCTTGGTTTCATGGGAACGGTAATTGGTATGATCCAGTCGTTTAATAAGATTGAGGCTGCAGGAGATATGAATCCAGCACTTGTTGCAGGAGGTATTAAAGTAGCACTTCTTACAACAGTATTTGGTCTGATTGTGGCTATTATACTGCAAATTTTCTATAACTATATTATTGCAAAAATTGATAGTATCGTAAATGATATGGAAGATGCTTCTATCACATTGATGGATCTTCTTGTAAGACACAAAAAATAAGTAGTAATCTTAAAACACAAAAAAAATGGGATTACATAAAATAACCAAAGTAATCATGGGTATTCTAGGTGTACTAGGACTCATTTTTGCTGGAATCGTAGCCACGCTAGACGGCGAAGGGCTTAAACAAGAAGTTAAGGCAGTAGGTATACAAGCGGTAGAAGTACCACAAAGTATAAACATACTAGTGCTTATATCATATATCGTTCTCGCGGTTTGTGTTTTTCTTGTTGTGATATTCGTTCTTAAAGGATTAGCAGGAGGAAATGCTAAAAACACATTAATAGGGCTAGGAGCCTTCTTAATTGTAATAGCTATTTCTTATTTGTTAGCTTCTGGAGAAGAAACACCTATGAGAGATGGTAAAATACTATCTGCTAACGGTGCAAGATGGGTAAGTGCCGGACTTAACGCTTTTTATATCCTAGCAATTGGAGCTATTGTAACGATGTTAGGAGGAGGTCTTAAGAAACTTATTAAAGGATAAATTATGGCTAGGAGAACAGCACCAGAAATTAATGCAGGGTCTATGGCAGATATTGCCTTCCTGCTTCTTATTTTCTTTCTAGTAACTACTACTATTGAGAAAGATAGAGGACTAGTCCGTTCATTACCGCCGGATCAGCCTACAGATGTGGAGCCTCCTATTATTAAGGAAAAGAACCTATTTGTAGTTATCGTTGGTAAAGATGGAGATCTTTTTGTAGAAGACGAGTTAATGGAAATCAAAGACCTTAAGGAAGCGGCTATTGGCTTTTTAGACAATGGAGGATATCCACAAGGTCAAGAAGGACACTGTGATTACTGCCAAGGAGAGCGTAACCCAAGTTCTTCAGATAATCCAGATAAGGCGATTGTAACTGTTAAGAATCATAGAGAATCTAATTTTGAAGATTATATTTTGGTTCAAAACGAATTAGTTGCTGCTTATAATTTCTTAAGAGATAGAGAGAGCCAGCGTTTATATGGATGGAAATATACAGAGATTAAATCTGCTATAGATGAAGGGCTTTATACTGGAGATGAGGATAAGGCGAAGGAAAAACTGAGCGTGATTAAGAAAATGTATCCGCTTAAACTTTCTGAGATTGATCCTAACAGTTAATACTAACATAAACACGCAATACAATGTCTAAATTTAAAAAGAAAAAAGGAGGAGAATTGCCAGCAATATCTACGGCTTCATTGCCCGATATTGTATTTATGTTACTCTTTTTCTTTATGGTTGCTACCGTACTTCGTAAGAACGATGTAAAGGTAGACCAAGGATTACCTTCTTCTGATCAGACTGAAAAACTGATTAAAGACCGTTCGGTTTATATTTTTGCCGGGAAACCAGGTGCAGGATATACAGATCTAGGAACAGAAGGTAAAATCCAGATAGGAGATAAATTTGTTAATATTGATGAGGTACAACCTGCTATTTTAGAAGAGCGCGAGAAATTGCGTGATGAGTTAAAAGATAGGGTTATGGTGGCTTTTAAAGTTGATAAAGAAACAAATTCTGGCCTTATCTATGATGTTAAGCAGGAATTGAGAGAAGCAAACCTTCTCAAAGTAATATATGTTACTACGCAAGCAGAAGATGTTGTGCAGTAATACATTTTAAATTAGTAACAAAAGCCACGCTCTCTAGCGTGGCTTTTTTGTTTTAGGAACATAGGGTAAAACGAGTATCTTTGAATAAACTTTTATTTTTTTGAAATACTTTCTTCTTTTTGTTATATGCTATTCTTTTATACCTCTTCAGGCTCAGGAGGAGGTGGTAGGCGTTCAAGTGATTGACTCTCTTTATCGCGAAGATCAATTTTATGTAGGTGTAAGCTTTAATTTGCTAGGAGATAAGCCTGCAGGTATTAGTCAAAGTGGGTTTAGTGGAGGTCTACAAACAGGATTTATAAGAGATATGCCTTTTAATATAAAAAGGACCAAATCCATAGGTGTAGGTATAGGTGTAGCGGCAGATACTTTTAATCAAAATCTTTTTATAGGAGAAGGGGAGAATATCAATACAATAGCCTATGATGTCATTACTTCAGACGTTAATGAGGATGTTAATAGATTCACTTATTATTCCTTAGAGGTGCCTATAGAATACAGATGGCGTACTTCTACTCCTACGGACTATTCTTTCTGGAGGATTCACGCAGGAGTACGATTTGGATATATATTTGGTTTTAAATCCACTTTTGAAAATGATGGAACAACAGTGGAGATTAGAGATATTCCAGAAGTAAATACCTTTCAATATGGACTCACGTTGAGTTTTGGGTATGGCACCTTTAATTTGCAAGCCTACTATGGGCTCAGTACTTTATTTGATGAAAATGCTGTGATTAGAGGTGAAACAGTAGATCTGCAGGTATTGCGACTTGGATTGCAATTTTCTTTTCTATAACCAATACTTAAATACGAAGAGCTGCGGCATAAGTCCCACGGCAAAACCTATTACTAGTTCTGGAAGGCTATGTGCTTTAGCTTCTAATCGGGAGCTCGCCGTACCTCCTATTCCAATAATTAAGATGCCTAATAACAGCAACAAATTCTGACTAAAGTGCAAGCTCAACCCAAATACAAAAGTGACTAGTCCAGCTATACCTATCATGTGAAGACTAGCTTTAAAATTTAAGAATACAAGCAGTAATGCTCCAATACTAGAGCCTAGAATGCCGACAAAAAAATAATACAAAGGCGGAATTTCATAACCGTCAAAAACAATCTGGAGTAAAATAAAGGTAAACATCGCTTGCATAAGTAAAGGATACCTGCGCTCTTTTACATTTTTGAGATGAATCTCAGTCACTTGCCCTAAGTTCTTAAGCATATAAAAACTCAAGATGGGTATTATGACTGTCATTATAGTTGTTGCAAATAGTTTGGAATAGAGAAAGCGATCATTAAAAAAACGGGGACTGATCCAAAAATAAAGTACCACTCCAGCAATAGGCATAAAGAGTGGATGAAAAATATAAGAAAAACTTTTAATCAAGTGTTTCATCAAATCTGCTTACGAAGTCTAGCCACTGGCAGGTCAAGCTGCTCTCTGTATTTTGCAACAGTACGCCTGGCAATTGGATAACCTTTTTCTTTTAGAATTCCAGCCAGTTTCTCATCTGTGAGTGGTTTTTTCTTATTCTCTTCACTGATAACGGTTTCCAGTATTTTCTTAATCTCACGAGTAGATACTTCTTCTCCTTGATCATTAGTCATACTCTCACTAAAGAACTCTTTTATAAGCTTGGTTCCATAAGGTGTATCTACATACTTGCTGTTTGCCACACGGCTTACCGTAGAGACATCCATTCCTATCTCTTCTGCAATATCCTTGAGAATCATAGGGCGTAAAGAACGCTCATCACCAGATAAAAAGTACTCTTGTTGATAGTTCATAATAGAACTCATTGTCACAAAAAGGGTTTGCTGACGTTGTAATACAGCTTCTATAAACCACTTAGCCGCATCTAGTTTTTGCTTGATAAACATAACAGCATCTTTTTGCGCTTTAGTTTTCTCTTTTGAGGCTTTGTAGCCTTTAAGCATGTTGCTATAGTCCCTAGAGACCTTAAGCTCTGGGGCATTACGCCCGTTAAGGCTTAGTTCTAAGTCTCCTTCTACTATACGTATAGTGAAATCTGGAACCACGTGCTCTACAATTTTTGTATTGCTGGCATAGGAGCCGCCTGGTTTAGGATTGAGCTGTTCTATCTCTTGTATAGCACCTTTAAGCTCCTCTTCTGAGATATGAAACTTAGCCATAAGTTTCTTATAATGCTTCTTACTAAAATGATCAAAGGATTTTTCTAATATTGCAATGGCCTGCTCTACTGTTTTAGTAGGTGATTTACGATTTAATTGCAGTACTAAACATTCTTCTAGACTGCGTGCACCTACTCCAGCCGGGTCTAAATCCTGCACGGTAAGTAAGACTTTTTCTATCTTCTCTTCTGTGGTATATACATTTTGAGTAAAGGCAAGATCATCCATAACATCCTCTAGAGAGCGCCTTAAATAACCGCTCTCATCCAGACTTCCCACAATAAACTCTGCGATCTCGCGCTCCTCTTCATTAAGTCTAAATGTATTGAGCTGGTTTTTGAGAAATTGATTAAAAGAAGTTCCAGAAGCATAAGGCACTTGCTTGTCTTCATCATCTACACTATAGTTATTAGCACTTAGACGGTACTCTGGGATTTCATCATCACTCAGGTACTCATCTATATTAATCTCAGTTTCTATGGTGTCATTATCGTATTCGTCTTCTGTATTGTTAAACTCATCAAACTCGTCTTTGATTTCTTCTTTTCCGCTATCTAAGGCTGGATTTTCTTCTAACTCTTGTTTGATTTTTTGCTCAAATGCCTGGGTGGGCAATTGTATCAACTTCATCAACTGGATTTGCTGCGGTGATAGTTTCTGTGAAAGTTTAAAATTGAGTTGCTGTTTTAACATACTACGAATTTACAAAAATCGAGAGTATATTAGCTCAAAGATTTAACGCTATACCAAGATAATTTTTAATCTACAAAAGGCGGGTTAGAAGGTTTACGCTTTCGCGAAAGCATAAAAGAAAAAACGCCATTAGGGCTTAAAATAGCCATTCTTTATGGCGTATATTACCAGTCCTGTTCTGTTTTTTAAGTTGAGTTTTGAGAAGACACTATCCCTATATCCTTGTACCGTTTTAGGGCTTAGGAACATCTTTTCTGCAATCTCATTATAGGTCATTTCTGTACAGGCGTGCTTTATGAACTCAATCTCCCGTTCTTTAAGGGCAAGTACATTATCCTTGTCTAAGGAGCGTACAAGCAATTGTGATACCGTATTGCTATGATAAAAACCTAGATTTACAACCTCTTTTAAAGCACTATGAAGGACAGATTTTTCTGTGTCTTTTAATAAATACCCTTTGGCTCCCGCCCGAAGCATTTTTAAAATTACATGCTCCTCTTCTTCTACAGAAAGCGCAAGCACCTTAATGTCTGGAAAATGTTCTTTGAGATAAGTGGTGGCTTCTATCCCATCCATTATAGGCATATTAACATCCATAAGAACAATGTCTGGATGTTTGTCTGGAAAAACCAACTGGTCAATAAAATCCTGACCATTTTTTGCGGTATATAAGACCGTAAAGTCTTGAAAAGAGTTAACGAGACCGCTTATGGCTTGCGATAATAAAGTGTGATCGTCAACGACTACAATAGTTGTCATAATTTTTGTGGTTTATAAGTTAAACGTAATCGTGTACCTTCTCCGTCTTGGGAAGATATGGCAATAACAGCACCTATTAGTTTTCCTCTGGATTCTATATTGGTCAAGCCAATGCCATTTTTTGCTCGGGCTTCTGTGTAGTTAAAGCCCACTCCATTGTCCTGAGCAATGACTTCAAGCAAAGAGTCACTATAGCTTACGTCTACCAAGAGTGTTGTGGCTTTAGAATGCTTGATGGTATTGGTAAAAAACTCTTGCAACACTCTAAAAATAATGACTTCTATTTTTTTATCTATTGCTATAGGAGAACCACTTACTGTAAGGGTAGGTTTAAGATACGCCATCCTATGAAAACGTTCGAGCTCTAGTTCTAAAGCTTCTGTTAAGGAAAGCGTGTTGAGGGCTTCTGGGTTAATTAATTTAGAAAGGGCTCGTATCTCTGTAAGTCCCTTGCCTATGGTTGCAGCAGCTTCATCCAGCATACTTTGGTCTGATCCTGCATTTTGGGTTTGTATTTTGGCTAGGGTAAGGAGTTGTCCTATGTTATCATGAAGCTCCCAACTTATGTTACGCAAAGTTTCTTCACGAATCTCTATTTGTGTCTCTGCAATTTCTTGTTCAAAACGTTTTTGAGCATCTTGCTGCTCAGTTAATAGGCTGTTCTTACGTTTTATAAATACCGAAAAAAGCACAGCCACAATTACTACCAGTAGCAGCAAGATAGTAACCGATACCAATACAATTATAAGTGTGCTTTTCTCGTCCATATAAAAATGTAAATAAATAAGAGGTTCATTGCTATCAAAATGTAGCTTTGTATGGAAATTAGGGTTATATAAAATTCACTACTAAATATTCGTAGTTCTTGATCATAGGCAACACTAAGTGGTGTGTAAATCAGATGAAAAATGAGATAACCACCCAATAAAAAAAACTCGGGATGTTTTCTAAATTCAAGTTGTGTTGGACGTTGTAATAATTCTGCTAAATACATCGCGCAGCTTATTAGAAATACTAAAATTAATACTGCATTTGCATATATAAAACGATCATTGTATAATCCCGTTGAGAAGAATCTGTAAACAAAAAATAGTAAGGCTGCGCTACCCAATAGGACTGTGGTTATTTTAAATCTTATATTTTTGAGATATCTAAGTACTAAGATATACAGCAGTAGATAAAAGAAAAAAGTATAACCATTAAAAATCCAACCGTTGTACACCTCGATATAATTGCTATATAAGGTTGCCGAAAATTCTGTTACAAAACCTAGCCATAAAATAGCGGGTGCTAGTTTGAGGGGTGTATGTTTGTATTTATGATACTGCGAGCTCACTATAGAACAGCAAATGAATGAGATGCTGAGATAAATTGTGAGTAAGGTCTCATAGTAAGACATAGTGGGTTTTAGATTTTGGTCAGGACAATTCAAATATAATTATATACGTGCTTTTTTAGACCATAAAAACCCAATCATAAACAGCAAGTTGATTGCCATATAGACATAGCTGTGTATGGAAGAGAGAAAGGTGTAAAAGCTTTCACTAAAGATATGCAAGTCTAAATCGCTAGAAACATAAATAGGAGCGTACACTAGATTTAAAATAAGAAATCCTCCAATAAAAATAAATTCTGGATGTTCTCTAAAATAGAAGGACATATTACTACGTAATAACTGAATGATATACATAATAGACAGCACAAGAAAAATAGCAACTGCCACACAATGGGCAATGCTTAATCGCACATTAAAGCTGTCTGCGGTAAAAAATCTGAAGACATAAAAAGCAATCCCTAATATAGCCAGGATTCTAGCAATCTTGCGCAGACCTGCTTTAGTGATATAACGATACATCATCCAGTATAATAATGCAAAGAAAATAATATTTGTCGTGTTGTAAATCCATCCATTGTCATAGGTCACATAGGTGCCATACAAAAAACCACCACCTTCTGAGATAAGACCAAGCCAGAGAATGGCAGGTGCCATAACCAGCGGCGTATGTTTATACTTAGCTCGCTGGGAGGTGACCACAATACAAGTGAGTGCCATGAAAGATAAAAATATGGCGTAAACAATATGATAATACGACATAGGCTTAGGTTATAGCTGTTTTATTATCGAATCTATAATACAAGGCAATGCCACAAAAAAGAGTAGCCACAAAAAAGAGTAGCAATAGTATAATAGCTATAATTAAATACAATATTAATACCTCTTCTTGGTTCATTAAGAGCACATTGCGAATTGTTGGACAATATAAGTTTGTAAGTTAGAATTTTTGAAACTCCTGAGTATAGGGTATTTGCCCCTAATTTGAGATCTGCTTTCTTGGATCTGTCCATATCAAGCCTACGATAAACAGGATATTCATAAAAATAACAGTACTATTTTGAATCCCGTATAAGATGCTCATAGTCTCCGGCCCTAATTGAATAAACTCAAAGGAAGTTAGAACGTAAGACAAAGGGATATAACTAATGCCAAATATCATGTACCCTGCAAACACGAATAACTCCAATCTATTTTTAAAGGTAATTTGATTGTTGCTTTTAAGTAAGTCTATGGCATACAAGAGTAAAATAGCCACTAAACCAATTACAGCTAAGCTAAACATATATACCATAAAGGTCGTGAGAAAAGGAGTGGTAAATGCTCTAAAAAGCATTGCGGTTGTCACCGCTATGGCAATGCCGGCAACAATTTTTTTGCGTAAAGGATGTTGCATGTGACTATAGATAATATAGTATAGGAGAGGATAAGAGGTTATGAGGTAGCAATTATAAATTAAATGATTGGTGCCATCTATAAACAAGACCTGGAATTTTGCAGCGGTTTCTACAAATACGGTGAGCCACACTAGGGCGAGTACCCACTTAATAGGAAACTGCTTGTATTTATAAAAAAATACAAGGCCGGCAAGGGCGGCAAGCCATTCAAAAATATAAGCTGGTTCTAACACTGGGCAATAACTGTATGAACCACAAAATTAATCAATTGGATGTAACGGAAATGTCATGACAGAATAATCTTACATTTATCATGATTATACTCGCGCATCAATAATTCCAAATGCAAACTACTCAAAAGTACTATCTGACCTAGGTATTACCCTATCCCCATAATAAAAACCGAAAGCAAAAATAAGATACATCGCTATGACCACGGACCCCATGATATAGGATAAGTTAACACTCATGCTATAGTTGTCCAGATAGAAAGTCCTACCAAGAAGGATAATAGGAGAGGCTACAGAAAATAAGGTAAAGCCCAATAAAAAATAGGTAAAAATATCCTTGAAGGGATTGATGACCTCATTTAATTTAAAGAGGCCTATTAAATAAATGGTAAAGGCGGCAACACTCAATAAAGGTCCTGTGATTTTACTTGTCGTCCAAGGTTCGTTATGTAAGCCTTTGAGTATTCCTTCTGTGAGATTGACCACACAAATGATTAGAACAAACAGGCTAAGTAGTCGCTTTGCTTTTTTAGAGGCTAAAAAGCTCTTGCAGGTCCAGATTACATATAGAGGAGTAATTAAACCATAAATATTGGTCAATTCAAATCGAATAAGACCTAAAGATAAGAGAAAATAGGCCATTAATTCATTTAGAACTACATACCAGAGATAAAATAGAAAGTACCTTAAGTACTATTGCTGTGTTTATAAAAATGAAAAGTAGCCAGAATAGCTGCAATTAATTCAGCAGTATGTGCTATTATTTCTAATGCATTCATTCTGGCTCCATTTTATTTATTCTTAGTGATAGTCATTTGGATCATTTGGATATGGAGGTGGTGGCCATTCTAAGTCGTCTCCTGCTAGACTTTGTACATCAGTATCATTAGACTTACCCATGTCAAGAATACTTCCCACCGTAACCGCTTCTGAGGTGCCGTCTACATTTTTCTGTATAGCATAAGACATATTACCTATTAATCCTGGGAATGCCGTTACTGGATTGTAAAATAAAGATTTTTTATTGACATCTTTAGGTGTTTTTCCCGATGGATACTGAGAAGGGTATTGCGCAAAATAAAATCGAAGCGCTTCTATCTCGACATTTGCCTCTTTAGATTGACTTTCAATAAATAAGAGATACTCTTTAAGATCTTTGTAATCAAAGTCTACAAAATGTGGTGCATCTTCAATATTACTACGACTAATATCGTCATTATAGGTGTCCATCATTGCCTTGGCATCATCAATAGAAAGTAATACTTTTGGAGTGTTAGATGAAGATGGGAGTGTTGCAGTGAGATTTACCTCCTCAATGTTTTGTGGGTCGTTGTCCTGTTCACAGGAAACCATGCAAGCTATTGCCAGGAACAATAGGAGCATCAAGTTTTTTTTAATCATGTTGTTGATTTTTTTGTTAATTATTAAATATACTATAATCTAAGCAGTTATAAAAAACTATTTTGTAAAAGTAGAAAGGATTATTCTTGTAATAATTGCATTGGTGCTATTGACCTCCATCTGCTGTAGTTGTTACGGTATCCCCATAATAAAAACCGAAAGCAATTATGAGATAGGAAGCAATAGACAATATAAGTTGTAACTTATTAAGAGATAAAATAAAAACTTCATTTTCTAGTGCAATATATTTTTGTGCAAAAAATATTATTGGATATGTAATATGAAAAATTAAAAATCCAAAACATACCCACAAAAATAGATTTCTGTTGACTTGAGAATGATAATTGCCATTAATTTCTTCAATAAAATAGATTAAAAGAGAAATAACAATAAATATTGATGCCGCGGTAAAGGAAAAATCAATAAAAGTATTAAGAGGATTTATTATAAATACTTCAGAAATATATAAAAGAATAGCAAATGATATTTGAACTATTACAATAAGACGATTGAGCCTTTTTCGCAATTTGGAAAGAACTAAAAAAATTATTGCAAGTGGCACAGCTGTTCTGTATATATTATATAGAATATACCCTGTAGCTGTTCTCGGAAAGATATATTGGCACACTAATTCATTGATAGGAATAAACCATAATAATGGCAATAACCAAAAAAGCGCTGTATTCTTATACTTATACAAAAAAACCGTTGCCGATATAGCTGCCAAAAATTCAGTAAAAAATACCGTATAATAATAGTAATCCATAATCGGCAACGATTTTAATAAATGTTATTGATAATCTGGGTCATTTGTTGGCGGTGGTCTCCAAGGAGAATTATTGGCCGCTAGACTCTGTATGGTGCCTTGTATGGGCATCGTTAAGTTGGCTTGGTTAGTCATAGTGCCGGGGACTTTGTAACAATCCTTCACATAAACAGCCTTAGGTTTTTTTCCAGACTTATCTATGGCAAAAGCAACGTCATCTGTAATTCCTCCAGCTCCGTATTTTTTAACTGGATTCATAAACATGGTGGCTCTTCCATCGTTTGTGGTATCTGCATATTTTCCAAAATAAATACGTAATCCTGTTATGTCAGTATTGGCATTACTTGCTTCTTGTTCAATAAATGCTAGATAATTTTTTAAATCAGTATAATCTACTGTAAGAGAAGTTGTCGCTTGGACATAACTGCTGTCATTTTGAGATATTGGGTTACCTTCATCATCTACATTAATAGCCTTTTCTATAAGAGAGACTCTTTTCTCTCCATAACGGTGGTACAGATTTTCTGCCTCTTGAACAGGGATAATAATACCTGGTGGAGCAATAGGCTCGCTACTTTCGGTTGCTGTAGTGTCATTGCCCTGGATACAGGAGACTAATGCCAATACAGAAAGGCACAGGAGCGCCATCATTTTGAGTGTTTTCATAAATAATAGAATTTTAGTTAATTGAAACCTAAAAATAGGTATTATAAACTTACAAGTGTTTGTCTAGAAAAAAAAGGGGCGAATGACCCTTAATGATTGGAGATTTTAGAATTACGAATAATGAATGCTGAATTACGAATATTGAAGTGCTATTATCCAAAAGCTACAAACTAATAGGTGGTCGAGTGTTTTGAGCGAAGCGAAAAATGTATCGAGATTACCCTAGAAGATTAACGATTGGAGATTGTTGATTGGAGATTGGAGATTTTAGAATTACGAATAATGAATGCTGAATTACGAATATTGAAGTGCTATTATCCAAAAGCTATAAACTAATAGGTGGTCGAGTGTTTTGAGTGAAGCGAAAAATGTATCGAGATTACCCAAGAAGATTAACGATTGTTGAATTTAGAATAAGGAATATCGAATACCGAAGTACTAAAAGCCAAAAGCCAAAAGCTAATTACTGCCAACTACCATCTAAAGACTACTGACCAAAGTTTGCTATGATTAGCGATTGTTGATTGGAGATTGTAGAACTAGTAACCAGAAGCCACGACACACTCATACTTGAATACAGAATATCGAATACTGATTAACGAATATCGAAGTACTAAGCACTAATGTCTAAGATCTAAAAGCCAGAAACTACCAACTACCGTCTACATCAAAACTCGGCGTGACCTGGGAAGCGAGGGTAGGGAATTACGTCTCTTATATTACCCATTCCTGTGGCAAAAAGTACTAAGCGCTCAAAACCAAGACCAAAACCACTATGCACACAAGTACCAAACTTACGAGTATCTAGATACCACCACATTTCTTCTTCTGGGATATCCAGTGCGGCCATTTTTTCTTTAAGCACATCCAAGCGTTC
>JALZVV010000049.1 GCA_023299935.1 Dokdonia sp. | reverse complement strand
TATGTATTGTCTGATGTAAACAATATTTCTATAAAAGTAGCCAAGTATGCAGGCACAAATCGTGTATCACTTATAGAAAGCAATGAGTATGGTTATGTTTCCCTTGTAAAAGCCTGTAAACAAGTATTAGACAAGCTAGATTTAGAAAACCGTACAATCACAAAAATTACGGCAAAAGAACGACAAGAAACACGTTTATGGAATGCTATAGCGTTGCGTGAAGCCGTCATCAATGCTTTTGTACATAATGACTATAGTAAGGAAACAGCTCCAAAGTTTGAACTATTTAACGACCGTATCGAGATTACTTCTACAGGAGGTTTAGTGGTGGGCTTAAATGAAAAGGAGTTTTTTGAAGGCTTTTCTATTCCTAGAAACAAAGAACTTATTCGAATTTTTAAAGATTTAGATTTAGTAGAACAATTAGGTTCCGGAGTTCCAAGAATTTTAGGAGCTTATAAGCGAGAAAATTTTCAGTTTTCTGATAATTTTTTACGCCTAAATTTCCCTGCAACCGAACAAGTCACCGAACAAGTTACCGAACAAGTCACCGAACAAGTTACCGACCAAGTTGAACAACTAATAAAAGTTATCGAAAAAGAGCATAGCAGTTCTGAGTTAATTGATTTTTTAAAATTAAAACACAGACCTACATTTTTATATAACTACTTACATCCTGCATTAGAATTAGGTTTAATAGAAATGACCATTCCAGACAAACCCAAAAGCTCAAAACAAAAATACAGATTAACAGAGCGTGGAATAAAATTTAAAAATCAATGAGTCAAAAATTTACAGAAGCACAATTAGAAGCTGCCTTTTCAGAACTCATAGCTAATGAAGGGTATCCGCACCATTTAGGAAACACCCTAAACCGTGCAGAAGATGAAGTGATTCTGACAGATGATTTACGTGTTTTTCTACTCAATAAATACAAAGGAGAAAACTTAACCGAGTCCGAAGCCAATAGTATTATTCTACAAATAAAAACCTTACCAGCTTCAGATTTGTACGAGAGTAATAAGCGTTTTATGCGTATGCTTTCTGATGGGTTTATTCTAAAAAGAGAAGATGCCAGTCAGAAAGATATTTATATACAATTGATTGATTTTTCAGGTTTAGAAAATCAAATACAAAGTGATAATTTAGAAACTATAGTAGCCGAACCACAAGCAGTATATGGCGATACTAATATCTACAAATTTGTTACGCAATTAGAAATTACCGAAGCTAACCAAAAACGTATTCCAGATGGTATTTTATACATCAACGGCTTGCCTCTGGTAGTGTTTGAATTTAAATCTGCCATTCGGGAAGAAGCTACCATACACAATGCCTACGAGCAATTAACAGTTCGTTACAAAAGAGATATTCCGCAACTGTTTATTTGCAATGCGTTTTGTGTAATATCAGATGGTGTAAATAACAAAGCAGGTTCGTTTTTTGCACCCTACGAGTTCTATTATGCTTGGAGAAGAGTTGCAGGTTTAGCCAAAGATGTAGACGGTATAGATTCTATGTTTACACTCGTACAAGGAATGTTGCATAAAAATCGTTTCAGAGATATTATTCGAAATTTTATTTACTTGCCAGACAGCAGTAAGAAAGTCGAAAAAATTGTGTGTCGTTATCCACAGTATTATGCTGCTAGAGCATTATACGATAATATCAAAATCGCTCAAAAAAATAAAGATGGTTCTGGCGGAGACGGAAAAGGTGGAACTTATTTTGGAGCTACAGGTTGCGGTAAGAGTTTTACAATGCTTTTCTTGACTCGTTTATTAATGAAAAGTGCGCATTTTGGAAACCCAACCATATTATTAATTACAGATAGAACTGATTTAGACGACCAACTATCGGCACAATTTACAAATGCCAAAAACTACGTAGGCGATAACGGAATTGTAAGTGTAGAAAGTCGAAAACAATTACGAGAAAAATTACAAGGTTGCGAATCTGGTGGTGTGTTTTTAACAACCATTCATAAATTCACAGAAGACTTGGCTTTACTAACCGAAAGAACCAATGTGATTTGTATTTCTGATGAAGCCCACCGAAGCCAAACCAATTTAGACCAAAAAGTTACTGTTACCGAAAAAGGCGTAAAAAAGACCTTTGGCTTTGCTAAGTACTTGCACGATTCTTTACCCAATGCCACTTTTGTAGGGTTTACAGGAACTCCAATAGATGCAACACTTGATGTCTTTGGAAAAGTAGTAGATGCCTACACAATGACCGAATCTGTAAAAGATGAAATTACGGTTCGTATTGTCTATGAAGGAAGAGCAGCTAAAGTAATTTTGAACAATAGCGAACTTGCAAAAATAGAAGCCTATTATAATGAAGCTGCTGATGAAGGTGCAAACGAATACCAAGTAGAAGAAAGCAAAAAGCAGTCTGCAAATATGAATGCGGTTTTAGGCGACCCAGATATCCTAAAGAAAATAGCCAACGATTTTGTAACCCATTACGAAAACAGAATAAACGAAGGAGCTACCGTAAAAGGGAAAGCAATGTTTGTGTGCAGTAGCCGTCCAATTGCTTATGCTTTTTATCAAAATTTAATTGCTTTACGTCCGGAATGGGCAGAAATAAAAATTGCAGAAGACGGAGCAGAACTAACCGACAAAGAAAAGAAAGAGATAAAACCAATGGAACGTGTTAAAATGATAATGACACGTGGTAAAGATGACCCTAAAAAAATGTATGAAGCATTGGGTACAAAAGAATACAGAAAAGAATTAGACCGACAGTTCAAAAACGAAAAATCGAACTTTAAAATCGCCATTGTAGTAGATATGTGGCTTACAGGTTTTGATGTACCGTTTTTAGATAGTATGTATATCTATAAACCCATATCACAACACAATTTAATACAAACCATTTCTCGTGTAAACAGAAAGTTTGCAGGTAAAAACAAAGGTCTAGTTGTTGATTATATTGGTATTAAAAAAGCAATGAATTTGGCATTAGCCAAGTACAATAAAGGCGACCAAGATAATTTTGAAGATATAGATGCTTCATTATCTGCTGTTAGAGACCAACTAGATGTATTAGGTAAACTCTTTCATAAATTTGATAGTTCTAAATACTTTAACGGTTCGCCACTAGACCAATTAAATACCTTAAATAGAGCAGCCGAATATGCTCAGATAACCAAAGAGCTAGAAACTCGTTTTATGGGCGTAGTAAAACGCTTAAAAGCTGCGTATGATATTTGTGCAGGAAGTGAAAAGCTTACCCAAACAGAAAGAGATTATACGCATTTTTATTTAGCGGTTCGTTCCATTGTTTTTAAACTCACCAAAGGAAATGCACCAGATACGGCACAGATGAATGCCAAAGTGCGTGAAATGATAAAAAATGCTTTACAAAGTGATGGTGTTGAAGAAATATTTAAAATTGGAGAAGATGCCGATAGCCAGCAAGATATTTTTGATGATGCCTATTTAGCTAAGTTGGATAAAATTAAAATGCCCAACACCAAGATTAAACTCTTACAACAATTACTTGCCAAAGCTATTGGAGAGATTAAAAAAGTAAACCAAGTAAAAGGTGTTGATTTCACTAAGAAAATGGAAGCTTTAGTAGCTAACTATAACGACCGTAGCGAAAATGGCACATACACTAGTGACGTTTTAGACGATATAGCTAATGCTATTACAGATATGATAATGCAGGTTCGTGATGAATTTGATTCTGGAGACGAACTCGGAATTGATTTTGAAGAAAAAGCATTTTACGACATATTGCTAGAGCTTTGTGTGAAATATGATTTCACATATCCTGAAGATAAACTCATTGTCTTGGCGAAAAGAGTGAAAGAATTAGTAGATAGTCAAGCCAAATTTCCTGATTGGAGTAAAAGAGACGATATTAAATCTGCCTTAAAAGTTGGGTTAATATTACTATTAGATGAATTTGGATATCCACCGGTAGACAAAGATGAAGTGTATCAAGAAATATTTACACAAGCTGAGAATTATAAGAAATACAATACGAAATAAGCCACCGAAAGTTCAAGAACATTGAAAGTTCACTACTTTTAATTAATGTACTAATCATAGCCGAAATGTTGTATGCCATTAAAAAAAACAATAATTGACAAAAAATAGAAACATATATCCGACAAGTCATTATGAAAAATATATTCAAGCAAATTTCACTAATGAACATTGCGGAATTGACTTACAAGTACTTGGAAAAAGAGATTACGAAAAGACACTTCCAGTTGATTTAAATAAAAGAGAACTACTCGATAGAGACAATCTAAAAAGTGAATTATTAAAGATTACTGAATTCGTACAAAATACTTATGCTGAATTGGACACAAAACCTTTATGGTATAAGATTAATGTGATTGACCAAGCAATTAATGAATATACTGGAATAGGATTTCTAAATAGAGACTCTGACTGGTTGAATTTTACAATTAATTATTTAAGTAATGACAGAGCTGAACAAAGTGGAGATACAATTATGACAATATTTGACCTTGATTTTAATTGGGCAATATGCTTCACCTTATTACAGGATGACAACTACTTGAAAATAGAGAGATTTAAAAAATAAAAACGGCATACAACAATGCTATATTTAATACGGGTTTTGGTGCTTAAGCCAGAGTTTGGGTATATTTTATAAAAACAAAAGGAGTTGGCTAAGTGCTTAATAGAAAGTTCACTACTTTTAAAATACAAAACCTGGCTTCACAACTTGTCCGCTTCTGGAGGATAGCGTTGTGATGTGCTTAATGCGTTAAAAAATCTCACAATTACAATATATGTACCTAATTTTGTATTTTTGGTACATATAATATATACGTGAGACAAAATGCACCATATAAAAAAACTTGATAAGCTACCTCCAAAAAGAGAAAAAGTAGAAACTTTAAAAATACTTAGACAACTAAGTAAATCATCCAAATCTTTAGGAGAATTAAAAGGAATTGCTCAAACAATGCCTAATCAAGAAATACTAATTAATGCAGTAGTTCTTCAAGAAGCAAAGGATAGTTCTGAAATTGAAAATATTATTACTACTCAAGATGAGTTATATAAAGCACTAGTAACCAAAACGAAACAAGGTTCTCAAGTAAAAGAAGTAATAAATTACAGAAGAGCTATTTTTTCAGGAAATGCCTTGTTAAAAAAACAAGGTTTTTTAAGATTAAAAGATATTGAGTTTCTACAAAAAACAATTATCGAAAATAATGCAGGTATAAGAAGTATACCAGGAACTGTTTTAAAAAACGATAAAACGGGAGAAGTTGTCTATACTCCACCACAAGACAAAGAGCAGATACTAGATTTATTAAGTAATTTTTTAGAACATTTCAATCTAAAAAATGAGGAATCCCCGCCTTTAATAAATTTAGCAATACTACATTATCAATTTGAAAGTATCCACCCATTTTACGACGGAAATGGACGAACGGGACGTATATTAAATATTTTGTATTTGATATTAAACAATCTTCTTGATATCCCAATTTTATATTTAAGCTCATATATTAACGAAAACAAAGCTGAGTATTATAGACTTTTGAATAAAGTAAATAAATCTGACGAATGGGAAGAGTATATATTGTACATCTTAAAAGCAATAGAGATAAGCTCGAACAGAACCATTGATAAAATTAATTCTATTAATAATTTACTATCACAAACAATAGAAGTAGCACAAAACAAAGAACCGAAAATATACAGAAAAGAACTTATTGAATTACTCTTTGAACAACCCTATTCAAAAATTGAATATGTAGTGCAAAAATTAAATGTAGAAAGAAAAGCAGCCTCAAGGTATTTAAATAGATTAGAAGAAATTGGAATCATCATCTCTGAGAAAATTGGAAGAGAAAATATTTATGTAAACAAGAAATTAATCGAAATACTCAAAAAGCCCTAAGCACAACAAGGGCTATAATCAATGCAGGTTTTGGGGCTTGAGCCAAAGTTTGAGTATATTTAATACAAACAAATAAAAAGATTAGGCTAATCGCTTAAACGGAAACAAAAGTGTTCTTTTTGATTGCCGTGCTAATAATAGTCGAGACGCTGCCCAACATTAACAAAATGAGAAGAAAGAGACTCCAACATCATACTGATATTTTTTGCGATATGTTTGTTGGCTGGAGAATGGCT
>JALZVV010000048.1 GCA_023299935.1 Dokdonia sp. | reverse complement strand
TATATGTTTGACGGAAATTCTTGTGGTGTGCTCTCTGCTATTCACGAGCAGTCTGATGACATTAACCGAGGAGTAGACAGAGCATCAAAAGATGAGCAAGGTGC
Organism: Dokdonia sp.; assembly: GCA_023299935.1. Classification (GTDB taxonomy): domain Bacteria; phylum Bacteroidota; class Bacteroidia; order Flavobacteriales; family Flavobacteriaceae; genus Dokdonia. The sequence continues at coordinate 6,250 of JALZVV010000048.1, read as the reverse complement.
TGGAGACCAAGGAATGATGTTTGGCTACGCCACAACAGAGACAGAAGATTTAATGCCTCTCGCACTAGATCTTTCTCATAAGATACTAATAGAACTGGCAGCATTGCGTCGTGAAAATAAAGACATTACTTATTTGCGTCCAGATTCTAAAAGTCAAGTGACCATTGAGTATAGTGATGATAACGTCCCGCAACGAATAGATGCTATTGTAGTTTCTACACAGCACGACGACTTTGATCAGGATGAAGCTATGCTTGCCAAAATTCGTAAGGATATTGTAGCCATTCTAATTCCGCGTCTTGTGAGTAAATTACCAGCAAATATTGCAGCGCTGTTTAATGATGATATTAAATATCACATTAATCCTACAGGTAAGTTTGTAATAGGAGGTCCTCACGGAGACACTGGGCTTACCGGGCGTAAGATTATTGTAGACACCTATGGAGGAAAAGGCGCGCATGGCGGAGGAGCATTTTCTGGAAAAGACCCTTCTAAAGTAGATCGCTCTGCGGCTTATGCTACTCGACATATTGCAAAAAATCTTGTTGCTGCCGGCCTTGCAGATGAAATACTTGTGCAAGTTTCTTACGCAATAGGTGTAGTTGAACCTATGGGAATTTTTGTAGATACCTATGGCACATCAAAAGTAGCTATGACTGACGGTGAAATCGCTCAGAAGATAACAAGCTTATTTGATATGCGACCAGCAGCCATTGAGTCTAGACTTAAACTTCGTTCTCCTATGTACAGTGAAACAGCCGCATATGGACATATGGGTCGTAAGAATGAAACAATCACAAAAACTTTTGAACGCATAGATGGCACTACAAAAGACGTTGAAGTAGAGCTCTTTACTTGGGAAAAATTAGATTATGTAGATAAAGTAAAAGCTGCCTTTTCTATCTAAAACAAAATTTGTTGACACATCTCAAAAGAGGTTTTTTTTTAAAAGAAACCTCTTTTTTGATTATATCCGCTTTCGCGAAAGCCAAACAACTTAATTATCCAGTAATCGTCTATGATAATTGAGTTGCCCTAGATGATATCTTAAATGGGTGGTGAGATGTATTAAAAAAAACTCATAGGTCATTTTTTCTGCAAAAACCATAACCGGATAGTCAGAAACCAAGACCTCATCAGTAAGCTTATTTAATGAACTCTCAACAATAGTCATTGTATTTTCAATCTCCAGTATTAAAGCATCTCGAGACACGCCATTTCCTGTAAATTCATACTCACGGTCTCTTTTAAAATCAAAACCTCCTATATGCCTCCCAATATATTCATTGAGATTACCTATTAAGTGCAAACATAAATTACCTCCAGAATTAGTGATATTATTGTCTACTCGCCATATATTCTTTTCTTTAGAATATGTTTCTATCTCTTGTTTGAGTATCGTGAGGTCCCGATTAAATATATTTTTTAAAGTGTTTTTTATCATTGTATTATCTAATTACATCTATTCAAAAATAACAGTGTCTACCTCAAAAGAATAAACTGTTGCAGCCTTTGTATTGGAAATAAATCCAAGTCTAATTATGTTAGATAAATCTTCAATATCCGGATTTCCTCCAGTTTTTCGGCCCAATCTATAGGTGCCAAAATCCTTAAGTTCAAAACGCTTTTCAACCCATTTCCCATTGCTTACTGGCAGATTTACTTTGTAATTGGGTAGCCAGAATTGTCTGTATTTATTAAGTGTAAAACCAAAATCCTGTCCCATTGATCGATACCTTATCCTTATCGCTGTATATCCTGATAAATCATAATCTCTATATGAAGTCCTGATAGAAGCAAAGCCGCCATTATTCTCAAGAGAGATTGTTCCAGAAAGCACATAACTGTTGGTCTTCTTTTCTAGTACACCTGTTGAACGACCACCCATAACACCATCTAAAACTACAAACCAATCCTCACATTCTGCGCAATCTGTTCCAAAATCAAAAGTAAGTGTAGACCCTAATCCCGCAATTAAACCAAGTATTATAACAGCAAGTTTCATCGATTTTTTATTTTAAAGATACGCTTTCGCGAAAGCGTTATATACCTACTCCACCTTTTTAACTTCTTTTTACAAAATGAGTATTACCCCAATCATACATATAACGGATTCTTAAACACTGTCTTATCAACGCTTTAAAATGAAAAACGACCTCAAAATGTTGAAGCCGTTTTATTTAATCAATACTATACAATGCCTATTCTCAGGCCTTAAAGATTGGTATTATAAATTATAACGTGTTGTAAACAGCACAATACGAGGTTGTACAAAAAACTCTGTATTACTAATGGTAATGTCATTTACGGTATTCTGAGAGATTACATCTACATCAAATAGATTAGATGCCTCTATACTAAACTCCCATTTACTATCAGGTTTTTTATAAAATAATGCTGCTTCAAGAAACTGGTAATTATTATCTATATCTGTAGCATCATCATCATCATCATAGTTAAAGTACTCCCAATCTGCTGTAAGTGTAAATCCTTCACCAAAAGCCCATTCAAAATTTGCAAAAGGACGATCTGTAGTAAAAACTCTTGATACTCCATTATCAGAATCTGTTATAACACGATTAAACCCTACCTCCAGGTTTGGTGCCTCATCAAAGTTTGTAGCAAAACTTGCACGATAATTTTGAGAGAAATTTTCTGTTTGACGATCAAGGCCATTAATAATATTATTAAGATTACTATAGGATAAATTTCCGCTTAAATTAAGCCTCCATTTCTTAAACGTCTTGCTAAAACGACCATTAGCACTTAGAGTCTCATCTGCAAAATTACTGTTATTTATAGGGCTAGATATCTGATTAATTCCATTAAAAATTCCTACGGTCTTAATTGGATCTATACGACGACTATAATTCACTCCTCCAAAAAAGTTAGTAAAATTAAACATACTAAAACTAAAATAATTTGCACTTATATTATGAAAAATCGCATTCTCTAATTCTCTATTTCCTCTATAAAGACTATTGAAATTATTAAATATCAAGCCTTCTGCATAATTACCAACATCTGTATATTGTGCATTTACCTGATAGTTAAATCGCAAACTCTGACTTTGTCCAAATTGCACATTTACAAATAAGTCTGGCAATGCTAACCACTTATCATCTGTAGTTACTGTAAGATTCTGATCACTTTCTGTTCTGAAATTATGTAAAGTAAGTCCCGGAGTCCAAGTAACTTTACCTGTCTTTACTTTATAATGCAATCCTAAGAAAATATCACTAAATTGAAATTTAACTGCATTAAGCAATGATTGTGTATCACCCGTATCTTGATCAGGCACGGTATTATCTAAACGCGTGCTTATATTATCCAAAGTTTCAAAAATTCCACTGTCAAAGTGTTGTCTACTCTGTGTTGTACCTAGCGTAAAATTAAGATTACTCTTTTTATTGAGCACCCAATAATAATCTAGTTTTGCATCTGTCTTATTTGATCTTATGTTTTGTTCTTGATTTATATCAAACAACGTACTCCCATCATTAGCCAATGGAATGGTCTGCAAGGTTTGTCCCGCAGCTGGATTTGGGTTAGGTATGGGTTCCCCAGTGGTTGGATCTGTTATGAATAATGGAACTTCTGTTGAAAAGGGTTGCTCACTTAACAAGGCCTGATAAAAAGGATCTTCTTCTTGATATAGATGCTGTGCTTCAAAAGCAAATATGTTATTCTCATTAAGCGTGTAATAGGCCTTTAAATTTTGATTGATTGAAAAAGGACTGTTCTCCTTATTCTGATCAACAATTTCTGCCTCTGGTGCTCCATTTACCGTGGTGATTGAGATTCCATCTGAAAACTCGGTTTGATCCGAAGTTTTAGCCAAGACATCATAATCAATTTGCAAGTTTGCTGTAGGCTTATATACCGAACTAAATTTTGCCATTGCTAATCGGTTACGTTGATCGCTAGTTTCATTGAACTCCTGCGTAAATCCTTGATTAATAAATGTATTTAAAGATTCATTTACAAAATCTGTACGGTTATCGCTTAATATAGCAAACCCGCTAATATCCCATTTAGGAGAAACAGCATAGGTGAAATTTGAAGCTATAAAATCTGCCTCAATATTTGCAGCTCTATTATTTTGTGTGGTTAGAAAACTTAAGCCACTTTCAGATACATTAAAATTTGTACCTCCTCTTTGATTAAATCCTCTAAAACCTCCTGTAAAATTAAAGTAGTCTCTAAAAGTAAAAGGAACCTCACCTACATTATTAAAATCACTTATAATACTTACACTCCCTTTAGGACTGTAATAAAATATTTTTGGATTAGCTCTATATCGTGTCTCATCACCAAAACCTAAACCACCATTAATTTCTCCAAACCAAAAATTTTCTTTCCCTTCTTTAAGTTTTAAGTTTATAGCAATATTGTCTTGGTCATTCCCTAAACCCCTTAATTGAGACACTTCATTATAGTTACGTAAGACTTCTACTTTTTTAAGAGCATCTGCAGGTATATTTTTTGTTGCAAGCTTACTATCTCCATCAAAAAAGTCTTTTCCATCAATCATTACTTTAGAAACGGTCTGACCATCTACTTCTATCTCTCCATCATCTGTTAACTCTACTCCCGGTAGTTTTTCAATAACGTCTCCTAATTTACGCTCTGTACCATTAGTAAAACTATCTGTATTATATACAATAGTATCACCCCTTACAGTAATGGGAATCTCATATACCAACTCTACATTATCGAGTTGATTTGGATCTTCTACTAAGGTAAAATCTGTAATATCATCTGTTGACTCATCGGTAACAGTATATGATTCTACTGCAGATTTGAGCCCTAAATAGCTTACTTTAAGTTCATAGGTTTTTCCTCGCGTTAAGTCTAATTTATAACGCCCTTTCCCGTCTGTAATAGCATAGCTCTCTAATGCATTTGCTTCTACATCTGTTGCAATAATATTTGCAAGTTCTAATGGATTACCTATGCTATCTTTAACCGTTCCCGAAAGCTCAATAGTTTGTGCAACAGCAAGTAGAGGCAATGCCAATAGCAAAGCCAAAAAAATGGATTTTAAATTCATTTGAATTTATTTGATTGTTAGTTGAAATGAAATGTATGCTCCTTCATATACTGATACAGAAAGAGTATTGAAAAACGACCTTATTAGCCTCCAAAGCGACCTCCACGACCACCTCGTCCACCACCAAAACGTTCTGACATTTCTTTGGCTTGTTTCTCTATAGTCTCAGTATACTCCTGTCGCGTTACTTTTTTACCTTTAGTAGGTGCCTCTATGGCTATCGCGTCAGACGGATTAAGGACAACTTTAGTACAAAGAATCGTAGTATTAGCTGTATTTAACTCTAGTATAAGCCCTGGTAAACCTCCAAAATCATCAGGCCCGTGACTCGCAGGAATCATTGGGGTATACCAAGCCACTATAGTTTCTGTGGTAGGCTCTTCCTTTTCTGCAGTATCAGAAGTTGTACTAGTACTATCTTTTGCTTGATTGCCACCTCTAGACCCTCTTCTCCCTAAACGACTAAATAAATTAGCCTCTATAGGCCGTGTAGTTACTGCCTTAAACACAGGATAATCACCAATTGTCTTGCTCTCTTTTATAAGTTCCCATTCCAAATTATTAAGAGTATCTTTTACCAGAAATGTTTTTCCAAAAACATTATTCTCACGAGCATAATCGTTGTTTTCTATATTTTTATAAATACCTCCTTGAGCAAAACTTCCTCCAAAACCTCCACGGCCACCGCCTCCAGCTGTTGGGGCTGCAAGAGCCTCTTCTTCTTTATAGAAAGATTCGTTCTTAGTAAACGTAAGCGTGTACTCTTTTTCTAAAAAGTTCCTCATACGCTCCATAATTTGTTTCTTGCGCTGTTCACTCATCTGTTCCCCTCCACGATTAAAACGAGATATGTCTATCGTTGTCTTGGTCTTGTAAGTAATAACACCTTTAAGCTCTTGTCCCTGAGTAGATATACTAGTCAGTGCCCCAAAAACTAGTACGAAAATCCATTTAGTAAGTTTAGTCATCTTTTTATTATTGATTATTACCGTTTAGACTTTAAAAGTAATTGATAGTTTAACGGCTTTCTCAATTTTAAGAATACTTTAAGAAAGCATCTATCCTCCTATCTTAATAGAGAACGAGCTATTATCGCCTTTTTTTCTGCCACCGCTATAGCGCTCCATCATTTCTTTACTCTTTTCTTGCGATATTTTTTGAAATTCATCACCAGTTACTGGCTTTCCTTTTTTAGGT
>JALZVV010000047.1 GCA_023299935.1 Dokdonia sp. | reverse complement strand
ACAACCAGTATATGCTTTCGCGAAAGCGCTTTTAAATACCCCAACTGTCGCTCCATAGCACTTATGTGCTCAAAATTAGTATAGAGCAATAGTAGGCTACGCTGTGTGACTTTGCGCTTTACTTGATTGTAGAGTGCGCCATAATTACTGTCTAAAAATTTAGTTTCTATATTATATAATACTTCGAGTATTGTTGTAAGATGGGTTTTCTTACTGCTTGCTGCTAGATGGTTTTTAATCCCTTCTGCAAAGGTGATCATACCTACTTTATCTTTCTTTTTGAGGGCGATATTAGAAAATGCCAGCGTACTATTAATTGCATAGTCTAAAAGCGTGAGACCATTAAAAGGCATTTTCATAGTTCGGCTGGCGTCTATGATGCTGTAAATAGGTTGTGATTTTTCATCTTGAAACTGGTTAACCATCAAGCTCGCTCTTTTAGCTGTTGCTTTCCAATTGATTGTACGTACATCATCTCCTACTACATAATCTTTAATTTGTTCAAACTCCATGGTATGACCAATCCGTCTTATTTTTTTCATTCCATGCAGCGTAAGTCTATTGTCTAAAGCTAGAAAAGCATATTTTTTCATCTGGATAAAAGAAGGATATACTTTTACCATTTGGTCCTTTTCAAAGGTATAGCGCCTTTTAAGCAGTTTTAATCCGGAACTGACATAGATATTGAGTTTGCCAAAAATATATTCTCCGCGTTCAACAGGTCTAAGGAAATAATTAAAGACAGTTTCTTCCTTAGTAGCAATGGTAACTGTCTTCTTAAAATCTCTTTTTTGGAATTGTATGGGAATCTCTTCAATAATTTCGGCAGTAATGTCAAAGCCATAATTATTGCGTATTTCGATTGGCAATTCATTCTGATCGCTGTTAGAGAATTTTTCGGGAAGCAATCGTCTGGCACTAATCTTATTCTTAGCTCGCCATAGTGATATTCCATCTAATAGGACTAATATCCCAAATCCAGCTAATGCCAGCAGACCTAAAGCAAAAAGACTATTAAACCAATAGGATAACAGCAAGCATAGCATAATAGCCGCAAGTGCATAAAACAAGCGGGTGTTTACATAAAGAGATCGTATGAATTTAATCAAACCCAAATTATCTAGGTATTTCTATAGATTGTACTATCATATCAATGACTTGTTCTGTAGTCATACCTTCCATTTCTCGCTCTGGAGATAGTATTAATCTATGGCGCAAAACGGGAGTAACCGCTCTTTTTATATCTTCTGGAATCACAAAATCTCTTCCTGATATTGCAGCAAAAGCCTTTGCTGCATTCATAATCGCCAGGGAAGCTCGAGGTGATCCTCCTAGATATAAGTGAGGATGTGTTCTTGTTTTGACTACTATAGCCGCGATATAGTTCATTATCTTCTCTTCAATACGAACATCTTGCGTTTGGGCTCTAAATTCTTGAAGTTTAGTAGGTGATACTACAGCATTTATGGCAGCTTGAGGTGATCCTCCTTTGCGCTTATGATGATTTTCTAGTATGGTAACCTCTTCTTCTAGAGAAGGATAATCTACTTTGATTTTGAATAAGAAGCGGTCTAATTGTGCTTCGGGAAGGGCATAGGTACCTTCTTGCTCAACAGGGTTTTGAGTGGCTAGTACCATAAATGGCGGATCCATAGGATAACGATGTCCATCAATCGTTATCTGGCGCTCTTCCATAACTTCAAAAAGTGCGGCTTGCGTTTTTGCAGGAGCACGATTAATTTCATCTATAAGAACGATATTAGAAAAGATTGGCCCTTTTTTAAACTCAAAATCACTAGTTTTCATATTGAGTATAGATGTTCCTAAGACATCACTAGGCATAAGATCTGGTGTAAATTGTAGTCTACTAAACGCGGTGTCTAAAGTCTTAGCAAAAAGCTTAGCCGTAACCGTTTTAGCAATACCAGGAACTCCTTCAATAAGCACGTGACCGTCAGATAGCAACGATACAATAAGTAGGTCAATAAATTCGTGCTGGCCCACAATTATCTTTCCCAGTTCCGTACGAATACTTTCTGCCATAGCACGTAACTCCTCCAACGGGATTCTGTTCTCAAAAGATAAACCCTGATTATCTTCCTTGGGTGTTAGACTTTCATTAGGAGTAGTTGATTCTTCAGGAATGTTATTTTGATTTTGATCTTCCATATTATGTTCTTTTATAGGCTTCTATGCGTTTATTCAATTTTTCTAACTCTTCTTGAGTGATACTTTCCTTTTGCTCTATATACTTTATGTTATCTATAAGGCGCTTTGTAATATCAACGGGATTATTTGTTTTTTCAGAGGCTTTGGTAATGAAATCTAGACCTAGTAGGGATGTGTCTAGATTATGTGTACTTCTCAAATATTCTAAAAAATGATTTATTTGATGATGGGCAATACTTTTATGGTCTTTCTTTTCTAGATACATTCCTGCTATAGTATGTGCATAGGCTACACTTTGATTATCCAAAGGAGTTACAATAGGAATTGCCCTTTGTTTGCGTTTACCTTCAAAAAATACCCATAAAAACACACCTAGTAACAGCACATACCACGCCCATTTGAGATATTTACTTTTAAATATCATATACAAAGGCGAACTATAAAAAGTCTTACTGTTTTTATAATGATTATCCCAGTAGATGGTTTCGTCATCTCTTAAATAGGTTTGCACAGCATTAGTATAGTTAGCATTGTCTTTGTGCAGCATGAAATAATTAGTAAATGTTTCAGGCAATAAATGCAAATAAACCTGCCCATCTCCAAAAGATTGCCTAATGAAGTTTACTTTAGGTTCTAAAATATCCGTGTGTCCTTCCTTTCTAATATCAAAAACACCTAAAACCACAGTGTTTACAGTATCTAAAACAGAAAAATAATTAGTAGTAACTTCTCTATCTAAATCATAAGGCGTCTCAGTAGAATGAGAAGGGTGACTTAGGCTAAGTAGAGGTTCACTCTCAATATTATCTAAATCATAATAAAAGTCTAATTCTAAGGATAGGGTGTCTAATAGGGTTTGGGAAATCGAATGACTGGCTACAAAAAGCGTATTGCCTTTTTCCACCCAATCCAACAAGCTATATGATTCTGCCTCATCAAAATAGACACCATCATTGATAAAGAGATAGGTTCCTTTTAAGGAATCGCTATCCTGCATAACTTCGTATGGAGGACGATTTATTTCTTTAAAATTTGTTGTTAAACGGTCTTTAAGTGTAGTATGAAATACATTTAGTCCAAAAGGCACTTTATCCGTATTTCCATAGCTCGGATACCAGTTAATAGGTACCGGTCTCGTAGCCTCAAGATATACTAATAATCCTAAAAACAGGAGTATGAGAGCAGCCAGTATTTTATACTTTTTGGTCATATCTCACTATTTATTTTGTTGAAGGCGTGTTGTGCTTTGGCGAAAGCACTATCATCTACCTCAAAATTACCATACCAGATATAATCATATACATCTGTTAGTTTTCCAAATTGCTGGCGCAAATTTGAATTTTTAATTTCATAAATGTACTCGTGATTGGTTTTTTGTGCTTGCCAGTTTATAAGTTCTTTACCCGATAATTTCTGTAATGTAAGTAAGTAATAATAACGAACCGCTAGACGATAATTTTTATCTATTAGAGCTTGGTCAATCAGGGTTTGGATATCGTGGTTGTTTATAATTTCTTCATCATCTCCTATAAAAACACCTTTTTTGCTTGAACTAATAACCGCACGCGCATTGTCTATTTTTAAAAACACCCATATTAGCAAGGCTAGGAGACCCGCCAATAGTAAATAGGGGAGTAACTCAAGTAAAAAAGCAAGAACACCTGTAGCTTCTTGACCGCCAGTAAGCCATCTTAGAAAGGAATTCCATATTTGTGATAACTTACGACGCAAACGTGTTATCCAAGTATCTTCTGGCTCTATCTCTATATAATTATAGTTAGGGTCGTTTTTATATTCGTCTATAGCTTCCTTATCTAATGAAGACCCTTTAACGGGAGATTGATCAAAACGTACCTCTTGCTCAATAGGTGTAACTGCTTCTTGAGCTATAATAGGTATAAAGCTACAAGTAGAAAGTGAGAGAAATAAAAAACAAAGAAGGGCTTTATGCATAGATTATTTATTCTCCTAGACGATCTATCTGCTCTAAAGTTCCTGTTTGGTTCTTATGCTCATTGAGATTAAAGTAAATAAAGGCCGCACCAATAGGCATAAAGAAATAGGCAAGATATTGGAGTGCAGATGCTATTACTGTTAAAATCACTGTACCTATATCAAACATACTACTCGGGTCTGAAATGGAGCCTTCTTGCATAGAGGTAAACATTTTTACCATCATATATATCATAGATGGTAGACTAAAGATGATACTTATAATGTACCATAGTAAGCCTAATACTAGAATAGAGGCAAAGGTTATCCACCAATTATCTTTTACTAGATCAAAACACTGTGAAAACACATCACCTGCTTTTTTATTTTCAAAAATCAATATTGGGAAAATAAGAAAAAAAGGAACAGAGATATAAATTCCAGGTATTACGCATAGCATAAAACCAATAACAAGAAGAATAGACTTTCCTAATCCCGCTAAAGCAATATCTCCTATTTTTTCTTTTACTGTTGTACTTACCTCACTATCTATAATTTTTCCTTCATTATCAATATAAGATTTAATAATACTAATCATTCCTGCATGAAGAAAAGTCATAAATATAAATATTGCTAGATATACTAATAATGTACCAAGTATAGCGGTCCCACTATCAAAAGCAGAAAAAGGGTCAGTTACATTAAATAGATTGTCATTTCCAAAAGTAGATTGCGCATTAAATGCACTCGCGAGTATTAAAATTAAGAAAGGTATTCCTACAACCTTTCCTAGGTTTCTATATATAGGTTTAAAATTCCTTCTTAAGAATTTAAAAGTATCTGTGATAATTTCTCCTAATTCTCTTTTACGCTTAAAATTGATGTATTGATTTTGCATATATATTATGATAATTGAGCGTTTAAACCCAGCTCTTTTTGTTTAGCTCGATACACTTTGATAGGATAAAAAACATAGTAAAATAGTATTAGTGCTAAGGAACCTGATATAATGAGTATTGCCAGCCAGTCTGGCATTTCTGTATGTCTCGTTACAAAGCCTTCTAAAAAGCCTGCTAGTATAAAAAAGGGTATTGTACTTACTACTATTTTCAATCCATTTTTCATTCCTCTTTTAAAAGAGTCGAGTCTGGTATAAGTTTTTGGGAATAGGATACTATTACCTACGACCATCCCTGCACAACCTGCAATAATGATAACAGAGATTTCTATAGTACCGTGTATCCATATTGTTCGCACTGATTCCCAAAGTAGTCCTTGGTCATAAAAAAAGTATTGAAAACTTCCTAACATTACAGCATTTTGCATAATAATCATTAATGAACCCACACTCAGTAAAATACCAAATACAAAAGCATAAAGGGCCACCTTAATATTATTAATGGTTATGCCTAAAAACATTCCCACTTCATTAGACTCCTTATAGACTGCCATGGGGTCATTATTACCAATGTTTTGTAGGGTCATATTTACATATCCATCACCTAAAATAGATCGCACAAAGGCGCCATCATTTGCAGCACTGTAGGCACCAATTATAGAAAATAATAGAAAGGTTAAAAAAGCAATCAATAATTGTCTTTGATAGTTGTAAAATAGTAAAGGAAACTCAGCTGTAAAGAAGGTGACAAAACGTTTGCTAGATTCTCTCTTGGTCTTATAAATAAGCTGGTGAGACTGTGAAGATAAGTGATTTAAATAGACAAGTGTCTTACTCTCAGGATAAAAGGTCTGGGCATAACTAAGGTGATCTGTCACTTCCATATATAAATTAGAAAGCTCATCTGGAGAAATTTTTTCTCTATTATGGAGAAGACTTTCAAATCTCAACCATTTATCCTTATTTTGCTTAACAAAAGCGGCTTCTCGCATATTCCCTAGATTCGGATAGTAAAGAAAGACAAAAGATGGATAATTTTCAAATAGAAACTGCTCAAAATGTGAGTATTTATCAAAATGTAGCAGGAATAGGAGAACGCATTTTGGCTTTCTTGATTGACTTTCTTGTAATCATTGCATATTGGATACTTATTATCTTTTTATTTGCCGCTTTGGATCTGGATACTAATGATGATTGGGAAGTAATTTCGTTCATTATGATTTTGGGTTTGCCTGCATTTTTATACCATGTGCTTATTGAAACTTTTTGGGATGGTCGTTCTATAGGAAAAGCTGCAATGAAACTTAGAGTCGTTAAGTTGGATGGTTCAAAACCAGGATTTGGGAGTTATTTTGTGCGATGGATTTTACGTATTGTAGAT
>JALZVV010000046.1 GCA_023299935.1 Dokdonia sp. | reverse complement strand
GCGTTATCATTAGTTGCTGTGATACGCTCTTCTCCTGGATTTCCTCCTAAATCATTAACAATAGTCAGCTGTTCTGTTCTGAAGTCCTTTATGGCTACGCTTCCTGGGCCATAGAAACCAAAAACACCATCAATGCGACGTGTAAAAAAAGCAAGTCTAGAAATACCTTCTTCTTCTGTAAGATTTCTAGAAAACCCTTCTTGTTCATCTTCAGTAAATCGAAATTCGTAAAAAGCATCGTCATCAAAACTAACAATAGAAAAGTTAGAGAATTCTAGAATGACATCATTAGGATTAGAACCAGTGTCATCGTCATCTGAACACGATAGCAGTATAGCAAGAATGCTAAGAAGTAAATAATTTTTCAATTTTTTTTATTTAAAAATAAGATAAAAACCAGCATCTAGTTCCTAAAGCGGTTATAAAACCTATTTTTCTAACACTAAAGCTTCAATAAAGCTTTCAAAATCCTTTTTATACTCTAGATATTTATCACCTGTCGCTTTACCGTTAAAACCTGTATGTATGCGCCTTACATCCCCTTTTTTATCAATAAATATGGTGGTTGGATAAGACAATATATGATTGAGCATTGGGAGTTTTTCATTAGCCAGCTTTTTATCTTCGGTGCCATATTGTGCTAATACAATAGAATAAGGCACTTTTAACCTGTCTTTGAGTCTATTAATACTTGTGAATGCTTTTTCTTTTGTAGGAGCATACTCAAAAGCGAGCCCCACGATTTCTATATCTACATCAGGATTGTTTTTAAGGAAATCGACATAAAAGCTAGTTTCTTCGATACAGTTAGGGCACCAACTACCTAAAATCTGTACCAACACTACTTTATCCTTAAAACGATTATCCGATAAAGAAACTAATTGTCCTGTTTCATCAGGAAATGAGAAATTAACTTCATCATAACCCTCCTTTAAATAGGTAAGCTCATTAGTATCTGGCAACTCATAATTATCGTTACGCTTGCCGCGAAAAGGTTCTTTCCAGTGATTCCCACTATAAAAATCACCCATTATTGAATCTCCCTTTATCTCTGACACAAACAAAAAGGCATGCGCTCCATCAAAAGTAGAAAGCCTTAATTTATTACCGTTTCTTATCCCTTCTAAATATCTATAGTCTCCCGTTGTTGTCCTAAAGGTCCCTGTCACGACTTTCCCTTTTTCCTCAAAGATCCCCAAGGCAACATAACGGTCGGCGTCTACATCTGGACTAAATACGGTTTCCCATTTACCACTAACAGGTTGTTGTGAACTATTCCTTTTTTCGGTTTTAAATCGAGTTTGTCCTTCGCCATAAGTCATCGTAAAAGGCACTACTCTATCTAAACTAGGCTTAATAAAATCTCCTGATATAACCGTGTTATTTTGGCGAAAGCGACCTGTAAAATACCCTTCATATACGGGCATCTGTATGCGGATACTATCCCCTTTAATAACAATTTCATCTACAAAAATGCGTTCTTCTGCATTATGAACAACAAGAGTGCCTTCCTCATTAGCGACTAAAATAAAGGGCAGCTTCTCACTATCCTGAACCTCTAAAGTTGCTCTCCATAAGCCCTGCTTTAATTGAGCCGGTTCTTCCTCACAAGAAAACAATAGCATAACTAGGCAAAACAGGAGTATATTTTTCATAAATACGTATTATTAAGTAAGTACCCTAAAGTATGAAAAAACCATTCAATAAGAAGGAGACTTCTTATATTTGTGGTTTGAAAATTAGGATACATGAAAATTTCTTACAACTGGCTCAAACAATTTATTAATCTAGACTGGGATGCAGATAAAACTGGAGAGCTACTAACTGATTTAGGATTAGAAGTTGAAGGAATAACTCCCTATCAAAGTATTAAAGGTGGTTTAGAAGGCATAGTTATTGGAAAGGTATTGACTTGTGAGCAACATTCTAATGCAGATAAACTTAAAGTAACTACAGTAGACATAGGTCTGGCTGAGCCTGTACAGATTGTTTGTGGCGCACCTAATGTAGCGGCAGGTCAGAAAGTACCTGTGGCGACCATTGGGACAACCTTATATACTGCAGAAGGTGAAGCTTGGAAAATTAAGAAAGGGAAAATACGTGGTGAAGAATCCCACGGAATGATATGTGCCGAAGATGAACTTGGTCTAGGCGCTAGTCACGATGGAATAATGATTCTTGATGAAGCCTTAGTACCAGGAACACCAGCAGCTGATGTTTTTGAGATTGAAAACGATATGGTTTTTGAGATTGGACTAACCCCTAATCGTGCAGATGCCATGAGCCATTTAGGAACAGCTAGAGATCTTAAAGCTGGTTTAGCTCATCAAAATATAACTACAGAATTTATTACACCATCTACAAGTTCTTTTAATATAGACGCAAGACTGCACAAAGTAGACGTTAGTGTTTTAGATGAAGAAAAAGCACTGAGATATGCTGGAGTTACATTAAGTGGTTTAAAAGTAGAAGAATCTCCCACTTGGTTACAACATAGACTTAAAGCCATAGGATTAAGTCCTATAAACAATATAGTAGATGCTACTAATTATGTACTTCATGAATTAGGGCAACCGCTTCACGCTTTTGATTTAAATAAAATCAAGGATAATAAAGTAATAGTAAAAACGGTAGCTTCAGGCACTAAATTTACTACACTAGATGGTGTAGAAAGAGAATTAGACGAGCAAGATTTAATGATATGCGATGGAGAGAAACCTATGTGTATTGCGGGCGTTTTTGGAGGAGAACACAGTGGAGTTACTGAAAACACAACAGCTATCTTTTTAGAGAGTGCCTATTTTGACCCTGTATCCATTAGAAAAACGGCAAAAAGACATGGTCTCAATACAGACGCTTCATTTAGATTTGAACGCGGTATTGATCCTAATATCACAGAATATGCTTTAAAGAGAGCGGCGATACTCATTCAAGAATTGGCAGGAGGAGAGATTAGTAGTGATGTTGTAGACTTATATCCAAAAAAGATAGAAGACCAGCAAGTACTATTGAGTTTTGAAAATGTTGCTACTACTATTGGTCAAGAAATCCCAAGAGAAACGATTAAAGGAATCCTGACGGCTTTAGACATTAAAATTAATAATGTTACAGAAAGTGGTATTGGAATGACTATCCCTGCTTACCGTAATGATGTTACCCGTGAATGTGATGTTATTGAAGAAATACTTAGGGTATATGGCTATAACAATATAAACTTCGGGAATAAGCTTAATGCGACCATAGCAAACACCTCCAAATATGATGACCATAATATTCAAAATGTTGTAGGGAATCAACTTGTAGGTCAAGGATTCTATGAGATTTTGGCAAATAGCTTAACCTCACCTGCCTATACTGAACTATCCGAAAGCCTAAAATCTGAGCATAATGTAACTATGCTTAATCCTTTAGGGCAAGAGCTTAGTGTGTTGAGGCAATCACTACTTTTTTCTGGCTTAGAAGCTATTGCTTACAATCAAAACAGACGCCGCACAGATGTGAAACTCTTCGAGTTTGGAAAAACCTATCATCATTATAATGAAGAAAGACAGGAACAAAAACATCTTTCTATACTTGTTGCAGGTAATCTTAAAAGTGAAAGTTGGAAAGTAGATACTAAGAATAATACTACAGACTTTTTCTTTCTCAAAGGAGTCGTTAGCACTGTTTTAAAAAAATTGGGAATCAATAATACACGTACCTCAGCAACTAAAAACGATGTATTTTCTGATGCTGTGTCGCTGTCCATAGGAAAGCTCAATATGGTGAGTTACGGTATTGTAAAAAAATCAATTCTTAAAGCTTTTGATATAGACCAAACTGTTTATTATGCAGACTTTAATTGGGATAATATTCTAGAAGTAGCAACTAGAAATAAAATTAAATTCCAGGCGATACCAAAGTATCCTGCAGTGCGTAGAGATTTTGCTTTACTAATCGATGAGCGAGTAACTTTTGAAGAATTGCATACAATAGCTAAACAGACAGAAAAATCTTTACTGCAAGATGTAAATCTTTTTGATGTATACAAAGGTAAAAATCTAGCTGATGGCAAGAAGAGCTATGCCTTGAGCTTTCTTTTACAGGACGATCACAAAACCTTAACAGACAAGCAAGTTGATAAGGTAATGAGCAAATTACAGCACCGTTTTGAGAAAGAATTGGGAGCAACTTTACGCTAGGACTGTCTTTTGTTTAACGCTAAGTATAAGTGAATTACCCTAACAATTGTCGACTTGATTTTTATAATTAAAGGCTGTACCTTTAAATAAAAAATGCAATTAACTCGTACTAATATTCACACTAAACTTTTAGGTGAACGTGACAAAGATGTGAGCGGTAGCGGCATTCTTGAGCAAGTCGCACAGGTTTTTGAAGAAGAACGCTTTCGCGAAAGCGAGATTATCAAAACCCTAAATGGCAATACATCAGAAGTATTCAATGCTTTTAATCTTGATATACTAGAACGTCAGAATATTTTTCATCTTAAACAAATTGAGAAAATTTGTGTGGATTATAGATTACGCTTTTTAGATAGTAAATACTTTAAAGGCAAATTTCCAAATGAAGCCTTAGCCCAAATTAAATATTTAGAGAATAAGCACGAGATTACGTTAGATGGCTACAAAATTATTGCGCCATCTAAGATGTTTATTCTTGAAAAGGCAGATGACCCCTTACTATTTGCTCCTATGGGTAATGACTATTTTTATCTTATACATAAATGGGGTAATGATTTACACCCAATGAGAAAATGGCTGATGTGGCCGTATAAATCCTTCGAAAACCTCATTACCGCTATTGTACTAATAAGTCTTTTAATTACTTTATTAATTCCAGATGGACTTTTTACTAAAAAGCAGACGTTTTCTCAGGACGTTATGGTATTTTTCTTTATGTTTAAGTCCATTGCAGCAGTAGTTCTATTTTATGGCTTTGCCTTGGGTAAGAACTTTAATACTGCAATATGGAATAGTAAATACGATAAAACACGCTAAATGAAGATACTCCCAGATTCTAATTATGAAAAAATCTATACTGGTTCTAGCATTAAGGCAACCTATCTTAAAACATTACTTGAAGATGATGGGATACAACCCATTATGAGAAACGATGAGGAAAGCGCGAGAGCAGGAGGTTTCGGAATGGACTATGCAAATGGAGTAAAAATATTAGTGCATAAAAAAAGTGTACTCCAAGCCAAGCATATTGTGCAGAGTGCCCTAGATGAAAACGGTGACATTATTGCTATTTCTGAAGAAGAATTAGAAAAACAAGCGATGGCATCAGAACCTACAATTCTTAAACCTCAAACTAATGAGAAGTCGGAATACAGAAGGTCACCTTTTAATTTATTGCTCAATGTAGGTCTCATACTATATTCTTTATGGAGACTATCTCCCTTACTGCAAGGAGAATCTTTACAAACAATCAGAATTGTAACCAGCAGTGCGATAATCCTTTTCTGTTCGTGGACTTTAATCAATCATTTTAGAAAGCAAGGAAAATAGGCTATGCATACATGCTATCGCGTAGTTCCTTAATTTTTTTATCTCTCATATATTCATCAAAAGTCATATAGCGATCAATAACCCCAGATGGAGTTAGTTCGATTACTCGATTTCCTACCGTTTGGGCAAACTCGTGGTCATGCGTAGTAAGTATGATCGTTCCTTTAAAGTTTTTTAAGGCATTATTAAAGGCCGTGATAGATTCCAGGTCCAAGTGATTCGTAGGTTCATCTACCATAAGAATATTAGCACGTTTCATCATCATCTTGCTCACCATACAACGTACTTTCTCTCCTCCAGATAAGACGTTAGATTTTTTTAAGGCTTCTTCACCAGAAAAAATCATTTTACCTAAAAAGCCTCTCAAAAATACTTCTTCTCTTTCTTCTTCTGTTTGGGCATATTGACGTAACCAATCTACTAGGTTGAGAGTCCCATCTTGAAAATACTCGCTATTATCCAATGGTAAATAGGACTGTGTCGTTGTCACGCCCCAAGAGAAAGTACCATTATCTGCTTTTTGTTTTTCATTAATGATTTCATAAAAAGCACTTGTAGCCCTACTATCTCTGGAGAAGAGCACTACTTTATCGCCTTTAGCGAGATTAATGTCTATTTTTTTAAATAATAACTCACCATCTAAAGAAGCTTCTAGGCCCTGAGCATTAAATATCTGATCTCCAGCCTCTCTGTCTCTATCAAAAATAATTCCTGGATAACGACGACTCGACGGTTTAATTTCTTCAATATTAAGTTTATCTATCATCTTCTTACGAGATGTAGCCTGCTTAGATTTGGCAACGTTTGCACTAAAACGAGCAATAAATTCTTGTAGTTCTTTCTTCTTTTCTTCGGCTTTTTTGTTTTGCTGTGCACGTTGTCTTGCAGCTAACTGAGACGATTCATACCAGAAGGTATAGTTACCGCTATAATGTGTAATCTTATTGTGGTCTATATCAGAAATGTGTGTACAAACAGCATCTAGAAAGTGTCTGTCATGAGATACTACAATGACACAGTTATCATAATTAGCTAAGAAATTTTCTAACCAATTAATGGTTTCATAATCCAAGTCGTTAGTAGGCTCATCCATTATTAGAACATCTGGTGTTCCAAAAAGCGCTTGTGCAATAAGCACACGTACTCTTTGTTTACCATCTAAATCTGCCATTAAAGAATAATGAAGTTCTTCTTTAATACCGAGATTAGATAGCATCGCAGCCGCATCACTATCTGCATTCCAGCCATTCATCTCTTCAAACTCTACCTGTAACTCCCCTATTCTATCTGCATTATCATCTGAGTAATCTGCATACAATTGATCTATTTCCTTCTTTACTTTATATAAGGGTTTATTACCCATCACTACAGTTTCAAGAACGTTATACTCATCATAGGCATAGTGGTTCTGTTCTAACACAGACATACGCTTACCTGGTTCCAGATGAACATGACCCGAAGTTGCATCTTGCTTACCAGCAATAATTTTTAGAAATGTAGACTTCCCGGCACCATTAGCACCTATAATCCCATAGCAATTACCACTAGTGAATGATGTATTTACTTCATCAAATAATACACGTTTACCAAATTGAACTGAAAGATTAGAAACTGAGAGCATAGTCATATATTGTTAAGCGTGCAAAAATACCCAATCTTATAGATATTGTGAAATGGAAACAAAGAGAATATGTTTTTAACGACTAATTAACAATAGTATCCCTTGCTAAAAGCTACATTTGAAAGTCAATCAGAATCATCATTAAAGTATATTAACGGGAACACTCATATGCAGCGCATATATTTGCTTATATTGATTTCTAGCATCCTTATAGGATGTAACCAAGACACCACCTCCAATATGGAGACGTATCTTGGCGGTGAAATCATTAATCCTGTAAATGATTATCTCGTGCTTTCACAAAGAGGGCGCGTAGTAGATACCATCCATCTAGATGAGAATAATCGCTTTTCCTACACGTTCAAATCAGATACACTAGGGCTTTTTAATTTTAGACATAGAGAGCGCCAACTGTTTCATATAGAAAAAGGCGATAGTATCCTTTTGCGAGTAAATACCATTGAGTTTGACGAGTCGCTAAGTTTTTCTGGCAATGGTGCTGAGCGCAGTAATTTCTTAGCAGAAATGTTTTTACTCGGAGAAAAAGAAAATGAAGGTTTTACAAAGAATTATCAGAAAAGCCCCATTCCTTTTGAGTTATTCTTGGATTCACTACAAAATATAAGAAATAGACATCTTACCCGATTTTTAACTAAACATAAGGTGTCTCAGAATTTCCAAGAAATTGCAAATGCCGCAGCCCGCCTTGACAATTATCAACGTAAAGAAAGTTACCCATTCTCTCATTATGGAAAAGATAAATTAGCTTTTATTAAAACATTACCTGTAGATTTTTATGGCTTTCGCGAAAGCATAGATCTTAACAATGCTAATCTTTCTGATTTATATGCTTTTGAACGCTATCTCAATGCGTTTATTGATAATCAATCTTTTATGAATTATGGGGATCAAGAATCCTACAATACCGTTTCATATGTGCATAACTACAATGAAATTACAGTTATAAATAAGCATATCAAAAACGAGCAAATCAAAGACAATAAACTATTTAGAACAGGTCGCTTATTTTTGGCCAATAGCAATGATAAAAATGGTGTAGAGCAAATCTTTACTAGCCTTCATCAAAACATCGCAAATTCTAGAGTGCAAGAACGATTATCACGTTTATATCAAGATTATAAAAAAATGGAAGCTGGTAATAAAATACCAGATTTATTGCTCATTGAGCCTGCACCAGAACGAAAAGTAACACTCACCAGTAGATTGTATAGACCTACTGTTATTTATTTCTGGTCCTATAACAACCAGATGCACATGGAAAATTCACATAAAAAGGTAGAAGAGCTAGCTTCTAAATATCCTGAATTAAACTTCTTGGGAATCAATGTGGATCAAGAAACCAAAATGTGGCAAAGGCATCTAGAAAAGCATCGCCATACTTTAAAAAATGAGTATCGCTTTGACAATCCTAGAGATGCTAGAAGAAAACTAGTGATTAACGATTTAAGTAAAACGATAGTAGTTGATAAGAGCGGAATTATTTTAGACAGTCATACTAATCTGCATCGTGCCACTTTTGAAAACGAACTTCTAGGCTACTTAAATCAATAAAAAAAAGGAACCGTTTTGGCTCCTTTTCTTTCTTATTCTGTTTTTTCTAATTTCCTTTTTTATAATCCTCTAAAAACTTTGCTAGTCCTATATCTGTAAGAGGATGTTTTAGTAATCCTTCTATAGATTTAAGTGGCCCTGTCATTACATCTGCACCAATTTTTGCACAATCAATAACGTGCATTGTGTGCCTTACCGAGGCGGCTAGTATTTGCGTGTTAAAGGCATAATTATCATATATATGACGGATCTCTGCTATTAGATTAAGACCGTCTGTAGAGATATCATCAAGACGTCCTATAAATGGAGATACATAGGTTGCACCAGCTTTTGCAGCAAGAATAGCTTGTCCTGCAGAAAAAACTAAGGTCACATTCGTTCTAATCTCTTTATCACTAAAATATTTACAAGCCTTAATACCATCTTTAATCATAGGAAGCTTTACCACAATTTGCTCGTGTAAATCTGCCAGCTCCTGTCCTTCTTTAATCATTCCATCATAATCTGTCGCAATAACCTCTGCACTCACATCTCCATCTACAATATTACAGATGTCTACATAATGTTTAAGAATATTATCACGTCCAGTAATGCCTTCCTTAGCCATTAATGAAGGGTTGGTAGTTACGCCATCAAGCACTCCTAAGTCCTGTGCTTCTTGAATCTGACCTAAGTTTGCAGTATCAATAAAAAATTTCATACGAGTAAAGTGTAAAAGATTAGAATTGGCACAAAAATAAGTAAAGAAAAAGTCTGTGAAATGTTAGTGCCTTAAAAAAAGAAGTACAGTTATACACATATTGTTCATTACCTAAAAATGATATCGTAAAAATTAGAGCTTATAGTGGTAAAGTAATAATTTTTCATACCAGGTATCAGGTAATAGACGTTTGAGTACTATGCTTATTTTTTGCATAAAAAAGCCTATTCTATAGTGTACCTTAGGAGACCTAGTATTCATTATTTTATGGATGACTTTTGCCATTACTTTTGTATCCATCCCTGCATCTACATGCTCATCCATTAATTTAAGGGTGTTCCCATAGTTCTCTTTATAGGGAGATTCATTGTGCACTGGCGTATGGTATCGGCCCGCAGCAATATTAGTTGCGAAATCTCCGGGAGCAACCGTAGTCATCTTTATATTAAACTCCTTGAGTTCCATGCGATATGCTTCGGTAGTAATACCAAGAGCTCCTTTTGTAGCACTATAAATACCACGATAAGGCAATCCCATATATCCCGCTATAGAAGTGATGTTAATGACCATTCCCGAGTGTTGTTTGCGCATATGTGGCGCAACAAGTTTTATCATTTCTAAAGCTCCAAAAAAATTGGTTTCAAAAACCTTCCTGATTTCTTCTGTTGGGGTTTCTTCTATAGGTCCCGTAATTCCCATCCCTGCATTATTAACAAGAAAATCTAGCCTACCCTCCTTAGTGATAATAAACTCGACAGCTTGTTGCATGCTCTCTAAATTAGTAACATCTAATTCTAACATCTCAAAGTCCTGCGAGGGTGCCTTTGCAGGATTCCTACTTGTGCCGTATACTATGTACTTTGTGTCGTTCAGGTATTGCGCAATAGCTTGACCAATACCCGAGGAGGCACCTGTTATGAGAACAACTTGAGACATACAACAATTTTGTTTGCCGCAAATATCCTACTAAGGGCTGCAATATGCAAATGTAAAGGTGGTAATATACTTCAAAAGTTAATGTGTATAATCTAAGCACATACTATTGCTATCGTATACTTCTCGCTTTATCTAAGAAAGTAAAGTACATACTTGTATCTCTAAGCATGCTATATGCAGAGATGCGCTCAAAGACTCTTCCTGACGAATTTAATGCTAATACCTTAGGAAAGGATTTATCCTTATTATATTTATCTTGAAGTTTTTTGTTCTTTTCAAATTGCTCTGGGGTGAGTATATCTTCCCTAAATGGGATATCCACTTCTAACAGCACAAAATCATCTGCTTGATTTAGGAATTCTGAGTTTTGCCAGAAATCTTTTTTGAGCAATTTACACGGCCCGCACCAGTCGCTTCCCGTGAAATACATTAAAATAGGCTTTCCTGACGTCTTTGAGACAGTTTTAGCTTCATCAAAATTAGTAAACCAATGGGCATCTTGTGCGCTCATACTGAGTGCAATACTAAAAGAAAACAAAAAAAGCAATCGTTTCATTTTATCAAATTTTGCAATACAAATGTAAAAACTTCTACTAAATAACAATAATCTTGCCAAAATATTGCATCCTAAACAATAGGAAGTAGGTACCTATGATTTAAAAAAAAAAATTATTTGAAAGAGCTTCAATAATTTACTAAAGCTCATTAATTCTAGCTACTAATGTCGTTGCCTTTTCTTCTAGCTCTGCTCTAACACCTCTCAAATACTGCCTTCTATTTTCTGTTTTTTTATCATTAACCTTAGCAATTAAGGTGTCAAATGTAGAGATGGCATCATCAATAATACCTTCACTATCTTTTGTATGTTCTTTAGCATTAATTGCTGCCCAAACATCAACCGCATCAATAATATCTCCTAATACAAAATTGATGTCTTTCTTTAAATCTCTAATATTTGCCATATGGTTTTCTTTCTTGTAAAAATAATCTAATTATATAAAGCTTACATATAAACCTCTAATATTTTAAGTTCTTTTCCTGTAATTAAAATTTCAGAACATTGTGCTGGAATGAGATAGGTTTCTCCTTGCCTTAAAGGATACTCAATATTCTCAAACACAATCACTCCTTCTCCCTTTACCCCAATTACAATCGTAAAACTATCGCTTCTACTTATAATATGTTTTGTGTTGATAAGGTGCACAAAATCTGTATTAAAATAAGGACAATGCTTAAGTTCTTGAACTCCTTCCTGCTTAGCATCATAGCTAAGAAATACTTCATCTAAACTTGGGAATTTTATGGCCTCACAAGCATTATCAATATGTAACTCTCTTAAACTACCATCTTCCTGTTTCCTATTATAATCGTGTACTCTATACGTAATATCTGATGTCTGTTGTATTTCGGCTAGTACAATTCCCCCTCCTATAGCATGAATCAATCCAGAACTAATATAAAATGCATCACCTTCGTTTACGAGAATATGATTAAGGCTATCTTCTATGGTATCTTTAGAAAGTAGTTGTTTGAATTGTTCCTTATCCATAGATTCATTAAAGCCCGCAATGATATAAGCATCCTTTTCAGCTTTAAGGACGTACCACATTTCTGTTTTTCCATTAGGCTTTTGATGTAATTTATGGGCAAGGGCATCATCCGGATGGAGTTGTACAGAAAGTTTTTTACTAGCGTCAATAAATTTTATGAGTAATGGCATTTCAGGCCCAAAACGTTCGACTACAGCTTCGCCTAATATCGCTTTCGCGAAAGCGGAAATCATTTCATCTAATTGTTTACCTTTAAATTTACCATTAGCAATGCTACTAGTCCCCTCTGGCAAGCTGGCTAGTTCCCAACTCTCTCCATATTTTTTTGAAGAATTGGTCTTCCCAAGATAGTCTCGAAGTTGATTACCACCCCAAAGCCTTTCTTTAAGCACGGAATCACACTTTAATGGATATAACTCAGTACTCATCTATATGCTTTTAATCATAGTTAAGGCCTTATCTATGTGCTTTGAAGCTTGCATGCTATTAAAACGCATTCTGATAACACCTGCTTTATCGATTACAAAAGTTTCTCTTCCCGGCAAAAGCCCGAGCAGGTCACTCTTTACTTCATAAAGTTTACGGATTTTTCCTTGGGGATCTGATAGGGTTGAAAATTGCAGTTTATATCGCTTGCTAAATTTTGCGTGTGATTGCACATTATCACTGCTTACCCCAAAAACAATGGCTCCTGAATCTTTAAAGCCCTGAAAACTATCTCTAAAACTACAAGCCTCTGCAACACAACCTGGAGTGAAATTTTTAGGATAAAAATAGATAACTAAGGCTTGTTTCCCTAGATAATCTTCTAAAGAAATAGCTTCTCCATTTTGGTTATCTAAGGTAAATCTGGGTGCCTTATCTCCTGCTCTTAACATGTTATTCTAACCTTTATAAACGACAAAATTACGTGGCGTTTCATACAATGTTATTTCTAACTCGAATCGTTCGTCTAAAACCCTCTTTATTTTATTATAAATTACCACAGCAATATTCTCTACTGTAGGATTGAGCTCTTTAAACTCTGGTACTTCCAGATTAAGATTCTTATGATCTAATGCGTTCTCTACTTCTT
Source organism: Dokdonia sp. (assembly GCA_023299935.1). Taxonomy (GTDB): domain Bacteria; phylum Bacteroidota; class Bacteroidia; order Flavobacteriales; family Flavobacteriaceae; genus Dokdonia. Next base: position 2,884 of record JALZVV010000046.1, on the reverse strand, counting down.
TTTTAATTATGTCTTTAAGTATTTTTAAATCAATAAGATATCCCGTTTCAGGATCTATATCTCCGGTAACCCCAACTGTAAGGTCATAATTATGCCCATGATAATGAGGATTGTTACATTTTCCGAAAATCGCAGCGTTTTTCTTATCATCCCAGTCCTGTCTATACAATCTATGGGCGGCATTAAAATGGGCTTTTCTATATGCTGTTATTCTCATGATGCTATATAGGTATAAAATTTATCAAAAATAATTTTAAACCATTCTGTGTATTGGTCGGGGTTTACCTTCATATCTTTCTTGACTTCTTCTAGAGGCATCCATTTCCAAGCCTCTACTTCATCCTTGTTAATAAAAGGGGCATCTTCATAATATCCTACTAGTATATGATCTAATTCATGCTCTGTTAGACCATTTGCAAAAGGTGCTTTATATATAAAAGATGTTGTTTCTTTAAGGCTAACGCTAAATCCCATTTCCTCTTGTAATCTTCTTGTTCCCGCATCTATATTACTTTCACCATCTCTTTGATGGCTGCAGCAAGTATTGGTCCATAACCCTGGAGAATGGTATTTATGTAATGCACGTTGCTGTAACATTAATTCTTTATCCTTATTAAAAACAAAAACAGAAAATGCCCTATGTAAAACCGCTTTCTCATGCGCTTCCATCTTAGGCATCAGACCAATTTTATTGTCCTCTTGATCTACGAGGATTACTAGCTCTTCTTTCATAAGTTGTGTAAAAATACAAAATGATCAAGTTAAGTGCTAAAAAAAGCGTCTTGTAAACAAATACAAAGACGCTTTTCCCATTTGAAAGTTGGGTAAAATTGTTATTAGAAGAATCGAGGAGTTAACATTCTGTCAAATTTCTTGAATAATTCAAAACGTAAAAACACTTCAAAACTTCCATCATTAAAGACTTGATTCCCCAAGTCTGTTGTTTCTCTATCGTAAGATAATCCTATTAGGACACTGTCTGTAGCTTGAAAACCTATAAGTCCACTCAAAGCAGCACTCCATCTATAGGCCAATCCCGCATGAAATTTATGATTAATTAAAAAATTGGCAGAAAAATCTACCTGTAATGGTGCTCCAGCTACTGCCTTTACTAATGTACTAGGCTTAAAGACTAAATTCTCATTTATGTCAAATGTATAGCCCACAATACCATAATAGTTGATATTCTCCTCGGCTAGAGAACTAGCGCTATTGGGCTCATTATTATCATCAAAATGATTTGTCTCTAATAAATTGGGAACACTCAAACCTGCATAGAAGTTAGTGTTGTGATAATAAATACCTGCACCAATTAATGGAGAAAAATTATTATCAATATTTTGTGCAAAATTAATATCGGTAGGATCCAATAAATTAAGTTGCGTGAAATCTACATTTAAGAGACGTCCTCCTCCTTTTAATCCAAAACTCAACCTGCCGGAATAGGACGTTTCTATAGTATAGCTAAAATCAACACCTGCATAAGTCTCATTCTGAGGACCTAAAGCATCATTCACTACAGATAACCCAAGACCTACTTTACCCCCTTCTTGTACAGGAGTGTGTACACTAAAACTTTGAGTTGTAGGTGCACCATCAAGGCCTACCCACTGGCTTCTGTGTAATCCCGTAACACTCAATACTCCTCTATTTCCTGCATAAGCAGGGTTAATTACAACAGGGTTGTAGATATACTGAGTATACTGCGGATCTTGCTGAGCAAATATATTAAACGTATTTACTAAGAGAAAAAGCAAAACAATGAAACTTATATTCTTCATTTTTTTATGTTTTATAATGCTAATTATGCTTTATGTTCTTATAAATAATCTGCTTTACTGATTGTCTAAACGCTAGAGCGAAAAGCGAATTATATCAAATTATTTGTTTATCTATTTAGGTATAAATATCCTGCTAACTGTCTCAATTCACCGTCTGCCTGATATTGTATTATATAATAATAAGTTCCTGTAGGCAAGAGTTCTCCTCTAGCTATAGTTGCTCGTCCATCCGACAATCCTGTAAATCCAGTAATTGGATCATTGTCATAACCTTCCATACGATACACCTCTACACCCCATCTATTAAAAATAGCTACCGTATTATCTGGGAAACTATCAATACGCTCAATAAAGAACACATCATTAACACCATCTCCATCAGGTGATATACCGTTAAAGACAATAATTGGTGATTCTGAAAGTACCCCAACAAAAACAGTCACCGTTGGATCATCAGTAGGGTTTCCATTTACATTATTTGGATTTAAATCATCTGGAGTCTCTATCTCTTCAGGATTAGCAATAACATTCCCTTCGGCATCCGTACCTGTATCACTAATATCTGTAATATCTTCTCCTTCCAGATTTTGACCGATAGCCATTGCTTGATTAATTACCAAACCAGCTTCAATATCTTCTTCCGTAAGAATATAGGTTGCAGAGAATGTTTCAAAATCCATCTCACCCGGCTCAAGATCTATAGGACCTCCTATTACATCCACTAATGGATCATCTAAAAGAATATTAAATACGGGAACATTACCAGTATTTCGAACAATAAAAGTGTACTGAATAATATCTCCATCCTCTATATCATCATCACCATCAAGATCAATTACCTGAGCTAATTTAATTAAACTAATTGATGCTATCTGACAGATATCTGTTACTGTTGGATTGTCCTCGGTGATACTCACTGGGTCGGATAAGTCGGTCGCGATATCACCATTTGGTGCTATTGCTTCTACTGTAGCTAAGTTAATTACCTCGCCTGCATCAATATCATCCTGTGTTACTGTATAATCAGCAGTATACGTCCAAGTCTCCGTTGGATCTAACTCCCCATCACCATCTGTGTCGCCTCCTAAAAACACTATCGCAAC
>JALZVV010000045.1 GCA_023299935.1 Dokdonia sp. | reverse complement strand
ATGCGATTTAATGATTTATACGGAAGCTACATTTCCGGCTTGAGTTGATATTAGGGGTGAGATTCTGAAACAAGTTCAGAATGATGTTTTCTATATCCCTATAAATGGGGTGCTTATAAAAATGAGTTTGTATCTTTTTGCACAAACTCATTTTTATTTTTGCGTTACTCTTTTTCAAGAAAATTGATCAAATATAAGATGACACAGCATTGATGTAGAGTGGATGCTAACGATTATTTTCCTTGAAACACACCAATCGTCTTATCTTAAACTTATTGTTTCAATACATTACACAAGTTGTTGATATATAAAATATTAATAACAATATTTAGTTTAAACTAAAAATAAAAAAGACTCCAATCTGGAGTCTTTTTTACTAAAGTGTTTTTAGAATTCTTATGCTCTCAATTAAGCATTAGGAATTGTAAGTTCTTGACCTGGATGGATTACATCTGGGTTTTTCAAGATGTTTGTATTTGCCTCAAAAATCGCTTTGTACTTCATTGGATCTTTGTAGTATTTCTTTGCGATAAGACTTAAAGACTCACCTCCTTTTACCGTATGTTTTGCATAAAAAGAATTATCTGCTACTTCAATATTTGCCATAATATCTGCTGGGCTTTCTCCACCAGAGGCTTTAATTGCATCCCATAATTGGTCTTTGTCATATTGCGTAGATGCAGTTCCTGTTACATGTAGCACACCATTTTCTTCTTTTACATCACCACCTTGAATGTTCAATTCTGCTCCTAGGTCTAGTACGTTTTGATATTTTGCTTTTACCATTGTTTTGTTTTTAAAATTAATTTCTACTTAAAGATACAAAGACTAAACAAGATTAAGGAATATGATGATTGGTATTTGATTCAAAAGATCAAAAATGCCTTTTATCGGTAAATAAGGCAATTGGAGCGATTTTATTATTCAAAAATGAGACTCCCAGTAAATAATTCTTCTACATCTATAACAGGAGGCATATTGCGGGCTATGACATCTCCAGTTGCACGTATTTGTCCAGTAATACTATTTTGAGGATTGACAATCATAAGGGCCGCACCTGCGTGTCTAATAGTTAAGTCTTGCACAATAAGTGCTTCTCCCTGAAAAAACGGAAACTCATCTGAGAAATTAATAGTTGCTTCTAACGCGCTTCCGGTAATAAAGAAGTCGCTATTCCCATTGGCAATTACTCTTAAATCTTCGCAGTTAAGATCTAAAAAGAAATCACCGCTTTTATTTACATCTTCCAGACCTAAAGTGGTTATGCTCTCTAGTCTTAGGGTAGGGAAATTAAGTAGTCCGTTGCTTCTCACTTCGCCACTACTATTATTCTTAATAAAATCTAAGTTAGGTGTCGTGAGTCTTACCGTGGTTTGTCTCCCATCCCTAAAGAGATTACAGCCATTGTTATCTCGAGCTATAAAAGTTCCATCTTCTACAAAAAAGGCTAAGTCACTCCATAAATTCTCTCGGGTATCTATAGTGATTTGTTGGATATCTCCTTGCGTAATCTCAATACTTAGGTCATTATCTATGCGCACGGCTGTAAAAGGGGGTAACTCGATGCTTCTTGTAATTGGATCTCCATTAGTTTGGAGGCAGTCATTACCATCTTCTGAGTCGCACGCAGTGCAAGAAATTAGAATTAATAGTAGGGCATAGTAGGTGTTACGCTTTCGCGAAAGCGTATTCAGTCCATTAAAACTATTTACTTTGTTCATAATCTATATCCTATTCCAAATTCTACAGCCTCTGCCTTAGCACCATGTGCCTTTACAGTAACTACGCCAAAAAAATGTTTTCCAAAATATCGTTTCAATCCAACTCTTGCATATACACGACCTTCAAAATCGTAGGGATAATATACATAGTAGCCTAATTGAGTAACGAGCGCCATACGTCCAAAACGCAGCTCGTGACCTAAGAAAACTCCTATGCGTTTCCAATCTTCATCCCCAGTAGTTCCAAAGCCAGGGAATGCAATGGATTCAAAACGTATTTGCTCTTTCAAAAATTCTGAAAAGAAGACTTCTGCTCCCAGCTGTAAGGTGCTTTTTCTATTTATGCGCTTGTCTGCAAATACTGAGGCTATATAAAAAGGATGGGTACCCAGTCCTAATCGGTCACTCTGATTTATCCCGCCGCGCAAGGCAAAGTTGAATCGCAAGGGCTCTGTGTACTTTACTTTTTTGTCTGCAATAAATTCGGGTATTACTTGATTTTTAGGGCTATAAACCAGCCCAATATTGGCCGCTATCGTATTTGTACTAGTATTTGGAGCTCGTACATTGCCATTAGAATAATGAACGATACTCAGGCCAGCTTGTAGACTAATGGTATTAAAAAGTTTTTGCTTATAATTTAACTGCAAATACGTAGCGCTTAAAATTTTACTACCGAATGCAACATTCTTTTTATTAGTGAGAATATCAAATGGGCTAGTGGCATAGCCGATTCCCTGTCCTACTCTAAAAAACATTTTGCGTTTTAAAAAATAAAAGCTGTAGTGGCCAAATACTCCATAGGTTTCGCCCAAAAACTCATTATCTAGATCTTGATAAATAAATGAAAATCCCCAATCTGGATAGTTGTAGCGACGTTCCCATTCATTTAAACCATAAGTTTTACGATTATAACTCGCTATGATCCCGGTTGGATGTCCTGTTATTAGATGCGCAATGTCTTTGCTGTGCTCAGCGATATTACCATAAAAGTAATTAAGGTCAAGGCTGTAAGGTTTAGGGGTGTTTTCTTGAGAAAAGGACAAAACTCCTATCAAGCTACATACCAGTGCTAAGTATAAATGCAGTTTTTCTTTCACGCTAAAGCGAAAATATATAAATTCAAGCGTATTTAATGTTAAACTTGAATTTACAGTAGTAAATAGATCGTCTTATCAAGAATCTCCTTGAATCATAGCAATAATGCCAAATACAAAACAAACCAAAAGACTTCCCATAAATATTGCACCTACTCCCATAATAGCTATTTTTTTGAATTAAAATTTACATCCTCAATGTAGTAAAAAAGAATGAAATCTGGGCTCAATATTGATGAAAGATGCTTGAAGGGAATGTTATTGGCACTAATTTGGGAGGATTGAAAAGTTTTGATTTACATCCTAGTTGGCACAATTCACATTTGTCTTTGAGTACTTCTAACCAATGGCTGTCGTAAGAACCTAATTTTGTATTTGTCCAGAAGTCTCTTTTGCTACAATACAATGATTGCCAATTAATAAAATAAAGGATCAACAATACTTTCAGGATTGTGATATGGATAAGTTGCATTAGGTCGTAAGGTTTAGTTCTCCTGGTATATATTACCGATAACACAAGATTAGTTGATTTAGGA
>JALZVV010000044.1 GCA_023299935.1 Dokdonia sp. | reverse complement strand
TACTTTGTTACGTTTACTAATCAGATAAAGAGATAAGGAAATGTCAAGAATAGGAAACAGCCCAATCACAGTACCAGAAGGTGTTACAGTAAGTATCGCAGAAGGTGTAGTGACTGTAAAAGGAAAACTAGGAGAGCTTACACAAGAAGTATCTGATGTAAATGTAACTTTAGATGAAGGAACAATTACACTTGCTCGTCCTAACGATAAGAAAGAAGTTAGAGCAAAGCACGGTTTATATCGCGCTTTGATTAACAATATGATTCAAGGTGTATCTAATGGATGGACTAAAGAATTAGAGATGGTAGGAGTTGGATACCGTGCAAGTAATCAAGGTAACAAACTTGATCTTGCTGTAGGATTTTCTCATAACATCGTTTTGGATATTGCTCCAGAAGTTAAAGTGGAAACAATATCTGATAAAGGAAAGAACCCAATTATTAAACTAAGTTCGCATGACAAACAACTTGTGGGAGCAGTAGCTGCAAAGATACGTGCCTTCCGTAAGCCTGAACCTTACAAAGGAAAAGGGATTAAGTTTGTAGGTGAAGAGATAAGAAGAAAAGCAGGTAAATCTGCATAATACATAGGATATGGCATTATCAAAAAGTGAAAAGAGAGATAGAATTCATTTAAGAATTCGTAAGACTATTTCTGGAACTGCAGAGCGCCCTAGACTCTGTGTATTTAGAAGTAATAAAGAAATTTACGCACAATTAGTAGATGACTTAAGTGGAAAAACATTGTTAGCTGCATCGAGCCGAGATAAAGGTGTTGCAGGTGACGGTAGTAAAACTGAGGTTGCAAAACTAGTTGGGAAGGCGTTAGCTGAGAAAGCTACAAAATCAGGTGTAGAAGCTGTTGTTTTTGACAGAGGCGGATACCTGTATCACGGAAGAGTAAAACAACTTGCTGAAGGAGCAAGAGAAGGTGGACTTAAATTCTAAATAAATTATGTATCAAGATTATAAAAACGTAGAGCTAGTAAAACCTAGTGGTTTAGAACTTAAGGATCGTCTAGTAGGTGTACAGCGTGTTACTAAAGTGACTAAAGGAGGTAGAGCATTTGGTTTTTCTGCAATAGTAGTTGTAGGAGACGAGAATGGAGTGGTAGGACAAGGATTAGGTAAATCTAAAGAAGTTGCTTCGGCTATTGCTAAAGCGGTAGAAGATGCTAAGAAAAACCTAGTACGTATCCCATTAAATAAAGCTACTATTCCTCACGAGCAAAAAGGGAAGTACGGTGGTGCAAGAGTATTATTAATGCCAGCTGCGGCGGGTACCGGAGTAATTGCTGGTGGTGCTATTCGTGCGGTATTAGAGTCTGTTGGAATTCACGATGTACTTTCTAAGAACCAAGGTTCTTCTAACCCTCATAATGTTGTAAAGGCTACTTTTGACGCATTATTGAGATTAAGAAGTGCTGAGCAAGTTGCAAAGCAACGTGGTATTTCATTAGAAAAAGTATTTAAAGGATAAATATATAGACATGGCAAAGATCAAAGTAAAAAAGGTGCGCAGCGCGATTAATCGTCCTGTGGACCAGAAAAGAACTTTAGAAGCTCTTGGATTAAAAAAGATGGGCCAGGTTAAGGAGCATGAAAACACTCCCAATATCCTTGGTATGATAAATAAAGTAAGTCATTTAGTTTCTGTAGAAGAAGCTTAATAAATCATAGAAATGGATTTAAGTAACTTAAGGCCTGCAAAAGGCGCTGTTAAAAAGAACGATAGTCGTCGTGGTCGTGGTGAGGCAACTGGAAACGGTGGTACTGCTGGACGTGGTCACAAAGGACAAAAATCACGTTCTGGATACTCTAAGAAATTAGGATTTGAAGGAGGGCAAATGCCACTTCAAAGACGTGTACCTAAATTTGGATTTACAAACGTAAATCGCAAAGAGTACGCAGGAGTGAACATAGATACTTTACAAGAGTATGTAGATGCAGGACGTATTAAAGGAGATGTAACTCTTGACGTTCTTGTAGAAAACAGATTAGCTCGTAAAAACGATTTAGTTAAAATATTAGGAAGAGGTGAGCTTAAAGCGAAATTAAAAGTGACGGCTCATAAATTTACTGCATCTGCCCAAAAAGCTGTTGAAGCTGCTGGTGGTGAAGCGGTAACTCTTTAATATCTTTACAAGATGAAATTTATAGAAACAATTAAAAATATCTGGAAGATTGATGAGCTTAAAAGTAGAATACTTTTAACCCTTAGCCTTCTTTTGGTATATAGATTTGGTGCTCAAGTAGTACTTCCTGGTGTAGATGCATCTCAATTAGGTGGATTTGCTTCTAATTTTGATCAAGGATTGGGAAGTTTATTAAATGCCTTTACAGGAGGAGCATTCTCTAATGCCTCAGTTTTTGCATTAGGAATTATGCCATATATTTCTGCTTCCATTGTGGTGCAGTTAATGGGTATTGCAATTCCTTATCTCCAGAAATTACAGAAAGAAGGAGAAAGCGGAAGACGTAAGATCAATCAGATCACACGTTGGTTAACTATTGGTATCTGTTTATTACAGGCACCTGGTTATCTAGCAGCACTTCCTACATTAGGAGTGCCTACATCTGCCTTTGTATTAGGACTTACACCTACCTTCTATATATCATCTGTAATTATCCTTGTAACAGGTTGTATTTTTGCAATGTGGTTGGGAGAAAAGATTACGGATAAAGGTATTGGAAATGGAATTTCATTATTGATTATGGTAGGTATTATTGCTACTATGCCACTGTCATTTGTACAAGAATGGGTTGCTCGTGTTACAGAATCTAATGGAGGTCTTATAATGATCTTAATAGAGCTAGTAGTTTGGTTCGTGATTATATTACTATGTATTTTCTTAGTAATGGCAGTGCGACAGATACCTGTATCTTATGCTAGAAGAACTGCTTCTGGTGCTTATGAAAAGAATGTATTTGGTAATCGTCAGTATATTCCATTAAAGCTTAATGCTTCTGGGGTAATGCCTATAATCTTTGCTCAAGCAATTATGTTTGTGCCGGGTTTAATAGGAGGTGCGAGCTTTTTAGAAAATACTGGAACTGGGGCTTGGCTTCAGACCAACTTTAGTGACATATTTGGTTTATGGTATAATATAGTGTTTGGGTTGTTAATTATAATCTTCACATATTTCTATACGGCAATCACAGTGCCTACAAATAAAATGGCAGATGACTTAAAGAGAAGTGGAGGTTTTATTGCTGGTATTCGTCCAGGGTCTGAAACTGCTGAATATCTTGATAAGATTATGTCACAGATTACCTTGCCAGGTTCTATCTTTCTTGCATTGCTTGCTATATTTCCTGCTATTGCAGTTAATGTTCTAGGTATGACTCAAGGATGGGCTTTATTTTATGGCGGTACATCATTATTAATTATGGTTGGTGTTGCTATTGATACCATGCAACAAGTAAATTCATATTTACTGAATAGGCATTATGATGGACTTATGAAATCAGGTAAAAATCGTAAAGCAGTAGCATAATGGCAAAGCAAGCAGCAATAGAACAAGACGGGTCAATAATAGAAGCTTTATCTAACGCTATGTTTAGAGTAGAGTTAGAGAATGGACACGTTGTAACCGCGCATATTTCAGGTAAGATGCGTATGCATTACATTAAATTATTGCCTGGAGACAAAGTAAAATTAGAAATGAGTCCTTATGATTTATCTAAGGCTCGTATAACATACCGTTACTAACGGTAAAACCGCTTCATTATGAAAGTAAGAGCATCTATAAAGAAAAGAAGTGCCGATTGTAAGATAGTACGTCGCAAAGGCAGATTATACGTAATTAACAAAAAGAACCCTAGGTTTAAACAAAGACAAGGTTAATAGTTATGGCTAGAATTGCAGGGATAGATGTCCCAAAACAAAAGAGAGGTGTAATTGCATTAACTTACATCTTTGGAATAGGAAGAAGCAGAGCAAAAGAGATTTTGGAAGCTGCAAATGTTTCAGAAGACAAGAAGGTAACAGAGTGGGATGATGACGAGATTGGTCGCATTCGTGAAGCTGTAGGTGGATATACCATCGAAGGTGAGTTACGTAGTGAAGTTTCGTTAAACATTAAACGTTTAATGGATATAGGTTGTTATCGAGGGATTCGTCACCGTATGGGTCTTCCTTTAAGAGGACAACGTACTAAGAACAACTCTCGTACGAGAAAAGGTAAGCGTAAAACTGTTGCTAACAAGAAGAAAGCAACCAAATAATAAAGGCGGATAATGGCAAAGCAAAGTTCTAAAAAACGTAAAGTAGTAATTGAGTCTACTGGTGAAGCACATATCACGGCTTCTTTTAATAACATCATTGTTTCTCTTACTAATAAAAAGGGAGATGTTATTTCTTGGTCTTCGGCAGGAAAGATGGGCTTTAGAGGTTCTAAAAAGAACACTCCTTATGCAGCTCAAACAGCAGCAGAAGATTGTGCAAAAGTAGCTCACGAAGCTGGATTGCGTAAAGTAAAAGTATATGTTAAGGGTCCAGGTAATGGACGTGAGTCTGCGATTCGTACCCTTCATAATAATGGAATTGAAGTAACAGAAATTATTGATGTTACTCCAATGCCACACAATGGATGTCGTCCTCCTAAAAGACGTCGAGTTTAATTTAATCTATTATCTTGAGGGAATACGGTTTGCAAAGGATTGACCTTAATTTCTAACCCCCTCACAAAACACTTTAAGAAATGGCAAGATATACCGGTCCTAAAACAAAGATTGCACGTAAATTTAGCGAAGCAATATTTGGTGAAGACAAATCATTCGAAAAAAGAAATTACCCTCCTGGGCAACACGGAAACAACAGAAGAAGAGGTAAGAAGTCGGAGTATGCAGTACAACTAGCAGAAAAGCAAAAAGCAAAATACACTTACGGTATTTTAGAAAGACAATTTAGCAACTTATATGGTAAGGCAAACCGTGCTCCTGGAATTACGGGAGAGGTTTTATTGCAACTATGTGAGCAACGTCTTGATAATGTAGTTTACAGAATGGGTATCGCTCCTACAAGAAGCGGTGGTCGTCAATTAGTATCACACAGGCATATTACAGTAAATGGAGGGATTGTAAACATTCCGTCATATCAAGTAAAGCCAGGTGACATAGTAGCAGTAAGAGAGAAATCTAAATCAATGGAAGTTATTGAGAGCTCTTTGGCAAACGCAAGACACGTATACGAGTGGATCACTTGGAACAACGATACGAAACAAGGAACTTTTGTAGCTGTACCACAACGTGTACAGATCCCTGAGAATATCAATGTTCAGTTCATTGTAGAATTGTACTCGAAGTAATATTAACGCACACTAGAAAACAAAATATGGCAATATTAAATTTCCAGAAGCCGGATAAAGTCATTATGATTGACTCTACTGATTTTGAAGGTAAATTTGAATTTAGACCTTTAGAGCCAGGATATGGTTTAACAGTGGGTAATGCATTAAGACGTGTATTACTTTCATCTTTAGAAGGATTTGCGATTACTTCTGTTCGTATTGAAGGGGTTGATCACGAGTTCTCTACTATCGCAGGTGTGGTAGAAGATGTAACTGAAATTATCTTAAACTTAAAGCAAGTTCGTTTTAAGAGACAGATAGAAGAAATAGATAATGAGACTGTAACCATTTCTTTAGGAGGAATGGAGCAGTTAACAGCAGGAGATTTTCAGAAATTTATTTCAGGATTTCAAGTGCTAAATCCAGATTTGGTAATTGCCAATATGGATAAGAAGGTGAATCTTAATTTTGAGATTACAATAGAGAAAGGTAGAGGATATGTTCCTGCAGAAGAGAATAAAAAATCTAATGCACCATTGGGAACAATCTTTACAGACTCTATATACACACCTATAAGAAACGTAAAGTATAGTATAGAGAATTATAGAGTTGAGCAAAAGACCGATTACGAAAAATTAGTTTTTGAAATCATCACAGATGGTTCTATACATCCTAAAGAAGCGCTTACAGAAGCTGCTAAAACGTTAATTCATCACTTCATGTTATTCTCAGATGAGCGTATCACTTTAGAAGCAGATGAAATTGCACAGACAGAAACTTATGATGAAGAGTCATTACATATGCGTCAGCTATTGAAGACTCGTCTTATTGATATGGATCTTTCTGTAAGAGCGCTTAATTGCTTAAAGGCTGCAGAGGTTGAGACATTAGGAGATCTCGTTTCTTACAACAAAAATGATCTTATGAAGTTTAGGAACTTTGGTAAGAAGTCATTAACGGAGTTGGAAGAACTGGTAAATGTAAAAGGATTGAATTTTGGTATGGATTTATCAAAATACAAACTGGACAAGGACTAAAAGTATAGAATTACGCTTTCGCGAAAGCGAATAAAGAATAATATAATGAGACACGGAAAAAAAGTAAATCACTTAGGAAGAAAAACAGCGCATAGAAAAGCAATGCTTGCGAATATGGCTTGTTCCCTAATTGAGCACAAAAGAATAAACACAACAGTGGCAAAGGCTAAAGCTTTAAGACAATTTGTTGAGCCATTAGTAACCAAGTCGAAAGAAGATACAACACATAACAGACGTATTGTTTTTAGTCGTCTTCGTCAGAAGGAAGCCGTTACTGAGTTGTTCAGAGATGTTGCTGTAAAAATAGGTGATCGTCCTGGTGGATATACACGTATTATTAAATTGGGTAACCGTTTAGGAGATAATGCAGATATGGCAATGATCGAACTGGTAGACTACAATGAGGTATATAATGCTGGTAAATCAGCGAAGAAAAAATCTACTCGTAGGCAAAGAACTAAAAAATCTGATGGTGTAGCTACTCCACCAGTATCTTCTAACGAGGAAGAATAGGTCGGGAGTAATGTTACAAAAAGGTTAAAAAATATCGGGATTTACCTATGGGTGAGTCCCTTTTTTTATTTTTACCTCAGATTTACAAAAGTTTCACAACGGATGTATAACAATGGCAAACTTATTGTTTACTTAAATTAAAGAATTAAAAATACTATTATGAAAAAAATATTGCTGAGTGCGTTAGCTATTATGACATCTGTAATCACCTACGCACAGAATGATCAAGCGGTTAGTCCCACTAATAATACAATCGCCACCATTGCTAGCCAAGGAGCTGGATATCGAGGTGGTAGTGGTGTTGTATATAATCCGCCCAGAAATATTGACGGCACGGTCTATATGTTTGAGTCTTGGAATAATAAAGTAGTTATTTCTGCGGGAGATAAAAATTTTAGTCTAAGAAATGCTAATTTTAATGCAAAGAAAAACACCTTCGAATCTAAGATTCAAGGGACTGATTCTATTTTTACTTTTGATTTCACAAACATTGAGAAAATGGTTGTAAATAATAGAATCTTTAAAAGAGTATTCTCTCCAGTAGAGAGTGGATATAAGATTTATGAGGTTGTAGCAGAATCTGGAGATTATGCCATTTTTAAAGATAATTATTTGGAGGTAAAAGAAGGGAATCCCAATCCATTGCTCTTACAAACTAATGATAAATATATCTTTAGAGATAGTTACTATGTGAAAAACAGTAAGTCTTTTAAGAAATTAAAATTCAAAAAATCTTCGATATTAAAATCTTTTGGTAATAAAAGCTCTAAAGTTGAAGACTATGCAAAAGAGAATAAGCTTAGCTTTAAAAATATTAATCAACTACAAAAAATAATTTCATATTATGATTCTTTATAAGTTATTATTTTAAACAGTTTAAAGGAACCCTAGGGTTCCTTTTTTTATGGTTAATAATTTTGAATAACAAGAATTTTTATTACCCCTAATTTCAATTATTTTTGCCTATCTATTTAGGCTTTCAAAAAATATACTATGCAATATTCAACTAAACGTCCTGCCTTAATTCTACTTGCAGATGGGGCCATCTTTCACGGTGTTTCCGTAGGAGATAAAGAGGGAACTTCTTTTGGAGAAGTTTGTTTCAATACTGGAATGACCGGGTATCAGGAAATTTTTACAGATCCTTCCTATTTTGGTCAGCTTATGGTGACTACCAATGCACATATTGGAAATTATGGAGCAACAGAGGAAGAAACGGAGTCGGATACGGTTAAAATAGCTGGTCTTATCTGCAGAAATTTTAGCTATGTACATTCCAGACAAAATGCTCAAGAATCTCTAGAAGAGTTTCTTAATGCAAATGAGTTGTTTGCTATTTCTGATGTGGATACAAGGGCTTTGGTGAGTTACATAAGGGATAATGGAGCAATGAACGCTGTAATCTCTACAGATGTAGAAAATATTGAGGGGCTCAAAGCGCAATTGGCTAAAGTACCTTCTATGCAAGGATTAGAACTAGCATCAAAAGTTTCTACAAAGAAGCCTTATTATTATGGAGAAGAAAATGCATTTTTAAAAATTGCTGCTTTAGATATAGGGGTAAAACGTAATATTCTGCGGCACTTTGCAGAAAGAGGAGCTTATATTAAAGTATTCCCATATGACACTAGCTATTCAGAAATGGCAGCTTGGAATCCTGATGGCTTTTTTCTTTCCAATGGACCAGGTGATCCCGAACCTTTAGAGAATGCAATTCAAGTGGCCAAAGAAGTACTTGACGCAAATCATCCTTTATTTGGAATTTGTTTGGGACATCAAGTAATTGCACTTGCAAATGGTATTTCAACTTATAAAATGCATAATGGTCATAGGGGGATTAATCATCCTATTAAAAACATGCTTACGGGTAAAGGAGAGATCACTTCTCAGAATCACGGTTTTGCAATTAACAGAGAACAAACAGAAGCTAATACTAATATTGAGATTACCCATATTCATTTAAATGATAATACGGTGGCAGGAATTAGAGTAAAGGATAAGAATTGTTTCTCTGTGCAATATCACCCAGAAGCGAGTCCAGGTCCCAATGATGCGACCTATCTGTTTGATCAGTTTATAGCGAATATTCAAAAAGTAACAGTATAATAAGTTAAAAAGCCCCTCGATAGGGGCTCTTTTTTTCGAAAACGTTATCGAGGGAATTGACGAAGTAAGCCATCGATACGATACCATTAATCGTATCTTTATCCTATTAAATAAAATTAGCACTATGAGTATTATTATTGACATTCACGCAAGACAGATTCTTGATTCTAGAGGAAATCCTACCGTGGAGGTGGACGTATATACAGAAAATGGTTTTATGGGCCGTGCAGCAGTACCTTCTGGTGCTTCTACAGGTGAACATGAAGCAGTTGAGTTAAGAGATGGAGGTAATGCTTTTATGGGAAAAGGAGTTCGGACTGCAGTGAGCAATGTAAATACAGATATTGCAGAAGCTCTTCTAGGTACTTCTGTTTTTCAACAGGGATTAATTGATCAGACTATGATCGATCTTGATGGTACTAAAAATAAATCTAAGCTTGGTGCGAATGCAATTTTAGGGGTTTCTTTAGCTTGTGCTAAAGCTGCTGCCGCAGAACTTAATTTACCATTATATAGATATGTAGGTGGTGTGAGTGCAAATACATTACCATTACCAATGATGAATATCATTAATGGAGGTTCTCATAGTGATGCACCTATTGCTTTTCAAGAATTTATGGTAATGCCGGTAAAGGCCAAAGATTTTACCCAAGCTATGCAAATGGGTACAGAGATTTTTCATAACCTTAAAAAAGTATTGCATGACAGAAACCTTAGTACTGCGGTAGGAGATGAAGGAGGATTTGCACCAGCATTAGACGGGACAGAAGATGCCTTAGATAGTATTAAGTTAGCTGTAGAAAAAGCTGGATATAGTTGGGGTGATGAAATAATGATTGCATTAGACTGCGCAGCTGCTGAGTTTTATGAAAACGGGAAATACGATTATTCTAAATTTGAAGGACCTACGGGTAAAGTGCGTTCTAGTGAAGAACAGGCAGACTACCTAGCTGAGCTGGCCTCAAATTACCCTATTATTTCTATAGAAGATGGAATGGATGAGAATGACTGGGCAGGATGGAAATACCTTACTGATAAAATAGGGGATAAGGTACAGCTTGTAGGAGATGATTTATTTGTAACTAATGTAGAGCGACTTTCAAGAGGAATAAATGAAGGAATAGCTAATTCTATTCTTATTAAAGTTAATCAGATAGGAACACTAACAGAGACTATAGCAGCAGTAAATATGGCGCATAATGCAGGATATACGTCTGTAATGTCACATAGATCTGGAGAGACAGAGGACAATACGATTGCAGATCTTGCTGTAGCTTTAAATACAGGTCAGATTAAAACAGGGTCTGCATCACGATCTGATCGAATGGCAAAATACAATCAACTTTTACGTATTGAAGAGCAATTAGGAAGTACGGGTTATTTTCCCGGAATGAATGCTTTTAAAATTAAATAGCAGGTATTGTACCTGCTTGAAAGACACCTCAACCGAGGTGTTTTTTTCTGCATAAACATCTATGAAATACCATTTTAATATGATTAAATACTCAAAATTTAAACAGATAGTGATCAATAAAATTAATCATATTCGTTATTTTATTGATTATAAATAACTGTTAATCAATAATATACACATATACTTAACATAGGCAAGTAACATATTACATACTAATAATCGTGTTAATATGATATTTGTGTATTTTTAAGGATGAATAAGAGGCTTCAATACCGTGTATGATTAGAATATTTTCAATGTTTAAAATTCTCCTCTAAATAAAGAACTAGCCTAACTATTGTTTTGCAAGTTAGTGAATGAACACGCAATAGGAGTTTAAGTTGGGTAAAAGAGCGAAACTATCTTTAATAAAGTTCGCTCTTTTTTAAAAAATAGTTTTTGACAGCTGTCAAAAACTTGTTTTGAAGTTGGATAAAGGGCATGTACTTTGTATATGCCCTTTTTTTTAGTTTCTTCCTTTTAAGTATTATTTAACCCTTATGCCGTTAGGAAATGTTAAAGAAATCGACTCTTTTTTTGTAATTTAGCATATCCAACAATTTTAATAATTCCTTTTAATATCATAGAATAATGGCAGATAAAGCAACCCTTACCATAGACGGTCAAAGTATAGAATTTCCTGTAATAACGGGATCAGAAAATGAGCGTGCAATCAATATCAAAACACTTAGAGGTGCTTCAGGTGGAGTAACTACTATAGATCCGGGATATAAGAACACAGGATCTTGTGAGAGTGCAATCACTTTTTTAGATGGAGAAAAGGGGATATTGAGATATAGAGGCTATGCCATTGAAGATCTTGCAGAGAAAGCAGATTTCTTGGAAGTCGCCTATTCGCTTATTTTCGGGGAGCTTCCTACTGCAGATCAATTAGAGAAATTTCATGCCGATATAAAAGCAGAATCCCATGTAGATGAAGATATGAAGAAGATCTTAGATGGTTTTCCTAAGTCTGCGCATCCTATGGGAGTTTTAAGTGCATTAACATCTGCACTTATCGCGTTTAATCCCAATACAGTAAATGTAGATTCAGAAGAGGAGATGTACTCAGCTATTGTAAAGCTATTAGCTAAATTTCCAGTATTAGCTGCTTGGGCAATGCGTAAGAAAAAAAGTCAGCCGTTGGATTATGGAGATAACTCCTTAGGGTATGTAGAGAACCTTCACAAGATGATGTTTGCTAAGCCTAATGAAGAGTATAAAGTAGATCGCGCGGTGATTGATGCCCTAGACAAACTACTTATCCTTCACGCAGATCACGAGCAAAACTGCTCTACTTCTACGGTACGTATTGTAGGATCATCGCACGCTGGTTTATTTGCTTCTATCTCTGCAGGAATCTCAGCATTATGGGGCCCATTACATGGCGGTGCTAATCAGGCGGTAATAGAAATGTTAGAAGCAATAAAAGAAGACGGAGGAGATACCAAAAAGTATATGGCTAAAGCCAAAGATAAAGCTGACCCTTTCCGTTTAATGGGCTTTGGGCATAGAGTATATAAAAACTTTGATCCAAGAGCAAGAATCATCAAGGTCGCTGCAGATGATGTTCTAGGACAATTGGGAATAGAAGACCCTGTACTTGAAATTGCAAAGGGCTTGGAGAAAGAAGCACTAAGTGATCCGTATTTTGTAGACCGTAAATTATATCCTAATGTAGATTTCTACTCAGGAATCATTTACCGCGCTCTAGGCATCCCAGTAGAGATGTTTACCGTAATGTTTGCATTAGGGCGTTTACCAGGATGGATTGCACAATGGAAAGAAATGCGTGAGCGCAAAGAACCTATAGGAAGACCACGTCAGATATATATAGGAGAAAACCTGAGAGATTTTAAAGCGGTTTCAGACCGTTAATCCTTAAGTATATAAGTATAAGAAAACGCCTTTTAAGGCGTTTTTTTTTATATCCTAATCTCGCTTTCGCGAAAGCATAAATTCCTGAGTATATCTTAGGCTTATTTGATTTTGGGACCACAGTGTATTGTGTCACTCCCTTTCATTTTCTATCTTAGCTGTATGCTCAAACTACACGTAAAAGATGAAACCTCTCGCTTACGAGCGGTGATTTTAGGAACAGCACAAAGCTGCGGACCCACTCCCAAATTAGAAGATGCCTACGACCCCAAAAGTGCGCAACACATTGCCGCAGGCACCTACCCTATAGAGGGAGATATGGTAAAAGAAATGGAAGCCGTTGCGGCTGTCTTTAAGAAGTATGACGTCCAGGTATTTCGTCCGAAAGTAATTGAAAATTACAATCAAATTTTCTCCCGAGATATCGGGTTTGTGATAGACAACAAGTTTATTAAAGCTAATATCCTTCCAGACCGAGAGCGAGAGATAGATGCCATAGAGCATGTGATAAATCAGGTAGCTCCAACACAAGTATATAGATTCCCAGAAGAAGCGCATATAGAAGGAGGTGATGTGATGCCCTGGGGTGAGTATATTTTTGTGGGAACCTATACGGGGGATGACTATCCCGATTTTATTACTGCACGCACTAATAAAGAGGCAATACAGTATCTCACAGAACTATTCCCAAATAAGAAAGTTGTTTCCTTTGAACTCCGTAAGCATAATACAGATCCTAAGGAAAATGCCTTGCATTTAGACTGTTGTTTCCAGCCTATAGGAACAGACAAAGCTATCATCCATAAAAATGGCTTTTTAAAAGAAGAAGAGTATGACTGGTTAGTCAATCTTTTTGGTAAAGAGAATGTCTTTGAGATTGATAAAGAAGAGATGTATAATATGAACTCTAACGTTTTTAGTATTGCACCAGATGTCGTTATCTCAGAGCAAAATTTCACCCGTTTAAATAAGTGGTTGCGCGCTCACGGCATAACGGTAGAAGAAGTGCCCTATCGCGAGATTGCTAAACAAGAGGGCCTGCTGCGTTGCAGTACCTTACCTTTAATAAGGGATTGATTTTAAAAGAGTTGTTGTGAATATTTAATAAAATACTAATCTTCTCTTATAGTACCACAACTTTGCTAGCCAGTTTCTTGGCTCTTGCTGTTATGGACTGTACATCACCGTCTAATCCATCATAGGCAACTACAACACCCATCCTGCGATAAGGTCTAGAGCTTGGTTTACCAAATAGCCTAAAATCACTTTGAGCTTCTCCAGCGATTAAATCTATTCCAGAAAATTCAGGAAAATCACTATGTTTGCTGGCTAATATCACGGCACTGGCACCTATGCGCTCTTGCGTTATAACACCTATTGGTAATCCTAATACGGCACGTAAATGCAGTTCAAATTCATTAAAATTTTGAGTATTGCCTAGGGTTACCATTCCTGTATCGTGTGGTCGCGGCGAGAGTTCGGAAAAATATACCCCATCATCACCTATAAAAAACTCTACTCCCCATATTCCTGCGCCACCTAAAGCTGTAGTTACCTTTGCCGCCATATCCTGTGCGGTTTGTAAATGAGCATCTTGCATGGTTGCAGGTTGCCAACTTTCTTGATAGTCACCGCGTTCTTGACGGTGACCTATAGGCGGGCAGAACAAGGTGTCTCCTTCGCGTTGTGTCACTGTCAACAGAGTGATCTCATAATTAAAATTCACAAAAGCTTCTACAATCACTTCGGCAACATCCCCTCGGGATCCTTCTTGGGAGTAGTCCCAAGCTTTTTGGATATCTTCTTCTGTTTTGATGGTACTCTGTCCTTTTCCGCTGGATGACATTAGTGGCTTGACCACGCAAGGCATTCCTATCTCTTGAACAGCAGTAGCTAGTTCTTTCGCAGAAGCGGCATACTTGTAAGTAGCCGTTTTTAAACCTAAATCTATGGCAGCAAGATCCCGTATAGACTTGCGATTCATCGTATAATTAGCGGCCTTTGCACTTGGGATAACTGTATAACCTTGCGCCTCATAATCGTAAAAACGCTCGGTGCGAATGGCTTCTATTTCAGGTACGATATAGTCGGGCTGATGCTTGGCTACAAGCGCATCTAAGGTATCGCCATCTAGCATATTTATCACTTCGTAATGGTCTGCCACCTGCATTGCAGGTGCATTCTCGTAGCTGTCTACCGCAATAATGGTTTGTCCCAATCGCTGCGCTGCAATCACAAATTCTTTACCTAGCTCTCCGGAGCCTAATAATAGTATTTTTTTATTCATGGAAAAATGTATTTTTCATTCCTGCTACCAGACTAAATCTGTCAAGGACTCATATATGTAAAGATTCGACAAGTATATTACTTACTAGCGGCAATCCAGTTGTTAATCTTATCCTCCAAAAGGGCTAGAGGGATACATCCCGTCTCTAATACTTCTCTATGGAATTCTTTTATGTCAAACTTATCTCCTAATTGGTTCTCGGCTCTGGCTCTCAGTTCTCTAATTTTTAGTTGTCCAATCTTATAAGATAATGCCTGGCCAGGATTTGCCATATAACGTTCAATTTCTGAGATGATACCAGCTTCGCTTTCGGCCTCATTGTTTAGACAATAGGCAATCGCTTTCTCTCGACTCCATCCTTTAGTATGGATTCCTGTATCCACCACTAAACGCACAGCGCGATGCATCTCTGCGCCTAGCATACCAAACAATTGGTAGGGGTCTGTATATAGGCCAAGCTCTGTTCCTAGACTTTCGGTGTATAATGCCCAGCCTTCGCCATAAGCACTATACCATAAGGTTTTTCTAAACTGAGGCAACACCTTACTTTCTTGGGTTAATGAAATCTGGAAGTGATGTCCAGGGATGGCTTCATGCAAAAATAAAGATTCATCAGAATATACATTATACTTAGAAGCTTCAGGAATAGGAGTATAGAAAATACCCGGTCGCGTTCCATCTAAAGAGCCTGGATTGTACTCTGCACTGGCAGATTTCTCTCTAAAAGTTTCTGTGCGACGCACCTCAAAAGGGGTTTTAGGCTGTACGCTAAAAAGCTCATCCACCTTAGGCTT
>JALZVV010000043.1 GCA_023299935.1 Dokdonia sp. | reverse complement strand
AGGCATTGCTTTCGCGAAAGCGTTTGCTGTAAGACTCACCCCATTTGCATCACTGGTTTGCCATACATCTGTCACTAAAATAGCCAGTGCTGTAAGCGTACAAACCACTAAAGTATCTATTGCTGGCCCTAACATCGCTACGAGGCCTTCACGTACCGGTTGTGCTGTTTTTGCAGCCCCGTGAGCCATAGGCGCTGTACCAATTCCAGCTTCATTAGAAAAGGCACCCCTACGAATACCTAATAATATTAACCCTCCTAAAACGCCACCCAACAATGGATCTCCTTGATAATTAGAAGCGGCAAAAGCATCTGTAAAAATAAGATTCAAGTATTTAGGAAGCACATCGATATTAATACCTAGAATAACCATCACACTAATAAAATAAAGCACGACCATCGCAGGAACTAGCTTCGAAGCTGTTTTAGAAATACGATTTAGTCCTCCAATAATTACAACTGCGGTTATGGTAGCGAGAATCAAGCCAATGACTAGATTAGATGTAAAACCTACTTCCACACCTTGTGGAACAAGTAGTATATCATTAATAGCTTGCGTAAGCTGATTGACATTAAAAACAGGCAATGCACCAACTAATCCAGCGATACTAAAAAAGATAGCCAGTGGTTTCCAACTTTTACCCAGTCCTTCAACTATAAAATACATGGGACCACCTTGGGTTTTGCCTTCGCTGTCCTTCCCTCTATACATAACGGCTAAGGTTCCTGTAAAGAATTTAGTTGCCATCCCTACAACTGCGCTTATCCACATCCAGAACACTGCACCTGGACCGCCTATGGCTATGGCTACTGCAACACCAGCAATATTACCCATTCCTACGGTGGCACTTAGTGCGGTAGTGAGCGCTTGAAAGTGAGTAATCTCTCCTTCATCTTCTTTATTATCATATTTCCCTCTTAAGACAGCAATTGCATGTCCCAGATATCTAAAAGGCAAAAACCTAGAGTAGATTAATAAGAATAGTCCTCCTCCTATTAATAATACCACCAGTGGCAAACCCCATACAGCAGAGGCAAAAGAGGCAATGAGTTTATCTAGGGTTTCGAACATAATAAACGATACGAATTATTATAAGATTAAATTTCTACCTTACTATGGGTCGATTTTATGATTGAGATAAATAGGCAACAACATTAGCCTCAATGCGCTGTTGCATATTGGATAAGTCGGCTTTCGCGAAAGCGTCACCAGTTATATTTTCAAACAACTCAATATAACGATCAGATACTGTACCGATATAGTCATCACTCATCTCTGGTACCGTCTGGCCTTCGAGTCCTTGGAAATTATTGCTAATCAACCACTGGCGTACAAATTCCTTAGAGAGCTGCTTTTGAGCCTCACCCGCATCCTGACGTTCTTGATAGCCTTCTGCATAAAAATACCGACTAGAATCTGGTGTGTGAATCTCATCAATAAGCACAATCTCTCCGTCTGCCGTCTTTCCAAATTCGTATTTAGTATCCACAAGAATAAGACCACGAGCCATAGCTATTTCTGACCCTCTTTGAAAGAGTTTACACGTATAATCTTCTAGAATAAGATAATCTTCTTCTGAAACGATGCTGCGTTTTAAGATATCTTCTCTAGAGATATCCTCATCGTGAGCACCCATTTCGGCTTTAGTAGCCGGGGTAATAATAGGCTGTGGGAAAGCATCATTTTCTTTCATCCCTTCAGGCATAGGCACACCGCATAGCATTCGTTTACCTGCTTTATATTCTCTCGCCGCATGACCACTCATATACCCACGTATCACCATCTCTACCTTAAAAGGTTCACAACGTTTACCTACTGCTACATTAGGATCTGGCGTCGCAATTAACCAGTTAGGGACAAGGTCCTCAGTATCCTTCATCATCTTTGTAGCAATCTGATTTAATATCTGTCCTTTATAGGGAATCCCTTTAGGCATCACCACATCAAAAGCACTCAGCCTATCCGTTGCAATCATCACTAACAAATCGTTATCTAGAGTATATACCTCACGGACTTTGCCTTTGTAAACATTTTTTTGTCCGGGAAAATTAAAGTTAGTATCTGTAATGGTATTCATAAATATATCTTGAGCTGTGTGGGTGTTTATTAATTAAGTATCAAAAATAATCTAATTTCTGTTTTCTATCTCCTTGTATGCCGCAATCATTTTCTTAACCAGTGGGTGACGTACCACGTCCTTATCATCTAGATAAGTCATACCCACACCCTTTACATTTTTAAGAATAAGGAGAGCTTCTTTTAAACCACTCGTTACACGCCTTGGTAGATCAATCTGTCCTGGGTCTCCAGTAATCATAAACTTAGCATTGCGTCCCATACGTGTTAAGAACATTTTCATCTGAGCATGCGTTGTATTCTGGGCTTCATCCAGAATGACAAAAGCATTATCTAAAGTCCTACCTCGCATAAATGCCATAGGGGCTATTTGTATCACTCCCTTCTCTACAAAGCTCTCTAACTTCTCACTGGGAATCATATCCCTCAAAGCATCATAAAGCGGTTGCATATAGGGATCCAACTTCTCTTTTAAGTCTCCCGGTAAAAAACCTAGATTCTCTCCAGCTTCTACGGCTGGTCTAGTGAGAATAATGCGCTTTACTGATTTCTCTTTTAAGGCCTTCACAGCCAGTGCGACCCCAATATATGTCTTACCCGTTCCGGCAGGACCGATAGCAAAAACAAGATCATTCTTTGCAGCCATTTCTACCAATTTACGCTGGTTTGCGGTTTGTGGTTTAATGAGTTTACCACTTACGCCATGAACGAGTATATCTCCACTCTCCTTAGTCGTCTCATAATCAAACTTACTCGTACTTGTAAGCACACGTTCGATTACATTCTCATCTAATTTATTGTATTTTCCAAAATGCTCGGTAAGCATGGATATTCTCTTATCGAATTCTTCAAGTAAATCTTCATCACCATAAGCCTTTATTTTATTACCTCTGGCAACTATTTTAAGTTTTGGAAAATACGCTTTGAGTAATGCTATATTTGCATTGCGCTGTCCAAAAAATTCGCGAGGATTGATTTCTGAGAGTTCAATAATTAATTCGTTCAAAAGGCAAGAAGATTTTTAGGTGTTACTGCTTAAATTATTTTAGCTTTGTTTTACAACTAATTTACGGAAAAATCGAATGATATTTACATGAAGATGATTCTGTATTATTAACAATAATTAAATGGCAATTTTTATGTTTTAGTAAAAGCATAATCCGCTGGAACACCTATGGCAATTATAACACTTACAACAGATTTTGGGCATAAAGACCATTTTGTGGGTGCTGTAAAAGGAGCTATCTACGGGGAGTTAGAAACTATTAAAATTGTAGATATCTCCCATGAGATATCCCCATTTCACATTACCGAAGCTGCTTATATTATTCAGAATGCCTATCAAAGTTTTCCGGCAGGCAGTATCCATATTATTGGTGTAGATAGTGAACTCACACCGGAGACTAATCATATTGCTATTAAACTAGATGAACATTATTTTATTTGCGCAAACAATGGGATAATGTCTCTTATTACCCGTGATATTGTCCCTCAAGAGCTTGTAGAAATCAATATACACGACCATATTACAACTAATTTTACGGTAATGGACGTCTTCGTTCAGGCAGCCTGTCATATTGCCAGAGGAGGCACACTGGGTGTTATTGGCAAACCCTTAAAAGAGGTGAAGCCACTTAAAGAAATGCAGCCACTTATAAACGAATCGCAAAAACGTATTATGGGTAATGTGATTTATGTTGACAATTACGGCAATGTGGTGTGTAATATTACCAAAAAGCTTTTTGAAGAGATAGGAAAAGGCAGACCTTTTAAAGTGGAAGCACGCGGCACCGAAATCAATGCCATTTACAATACCTATAGTGAAGCCATCAACTTTAAATTGGACAAATCCCAACGCGAAGAAGATGGAAAAAAACTAGCCATTTTTAATTCTGGAGGTTATCTAGAATTGGCCATTTATAAAAGTAATCCTGCCACTGTAGGAAGTGCTGCAACACTATTCGGGCTTGATTATAAAGACACCATTACCATAAATTTTATTGACTAATGCTGGTTAGAATTGTCAAATTACGCTTTCGCGAAAATGAAATC
>JALZVV010000042.1 GCA_023299935.1 Dokdonia sp. | reverse complement strand
AAATGGCAAAACGACCATTTTTAACAGGACGACTACAGGCGGAGAGTACTCTCCTCAACCTATCCCAAGCAGTACAGCCATATCTGCCGTGCGATTAGATACCTCAGGATATCAACGCTTATATCGTTATAATATGGACAAATCTAGCTCTTCAGAAATAGTAAAAGATGCCGTTGTAGCCTACTACACTTGGGCAGATACTAAAACAATAATTGCGGCAGATATCGTAGATAGCAAGCTACGTCTTGTAATTCACGATATAAAAAAACAAACTATGCACGACCTAGAAATTAACGTAGGTAGATCATTTCATAAAATACCTAAAAGCAATCTGGTGAGTTTTATAGATAAATCGCAAAAACAATGGCTCGTAAAATCTATAAACCCACAAACAAAGGGCATAAAACTCATATCTGATTTACCCATAGAAAGCGAAGATATGTGTTGGTTAAACAGTAATTCATTTTTGCTAGCCAAAGGAAATACGCTCCATAAATATGATATAAAAAATGATTCTTGGGAGGTCTTCCATACTTTTGAAAAAGATAACATAAAAGCAATTTCTAGAATTGCCGTAAGCCCAGACCAAAGCAAACTGGCTCTAGTATCTGAAGTGGCATCAGTTCCTGGTGTTACTAATCAATAATATCATTTGATCTAGGCTTTATTGTTGAAAGAAAATAAAAATAAGTGGTATTATTTCCATCAAGGACTTAACTTTACCTATGTCACCTATTAATCCATAAATAATGAATACAAAACTACTTTTTACAGTTCTGGTTGCAGTTCTAAGTTGTAACCTAAGTGCTCAGATCATTTGGGATGAAGGAGAAGATGGTGATCTTTCTGATGATGGCACTAATCCCTCTGGAATTTTTGTTCTCACACCAGATGCAGATAATATTATTATTGCCAATCAGGTAGGTACACCTCGTGATGTAGATTTCTTTACAATAACAGTGCCTGAGGATTTTCAATTAGAACAACTCTTTATCGAAAACTATAATTCTGCAGATGCCGTAGCCTTTATCGCTATCGATACTGGTGTAACCACTGATGTTGATTTTAATAATCCCAATGCTGGAGATTTATTAGGTGGAACCACCTATGGTGAAGCTAGCTTAGGCAATGATATTCTACCGCAGATGGGTAATTTAGGAGGGGCTCAAGGTTTTACATCACCATTAATTGCAGGTGATTATACGATATGGCTTAACCAAACGGGAAGTATCTCTGAGGTTACGATTAACTTTGTTTTGGGCGAAACATTAAGTATTGATGATAATGAACTAGCAAGTGCTATACGAGTTTATCCCAATCCTACACTTGACATCCTTCAAATAGTAAGTATAGAAGCCATTGAAAAGATAGAGCTCTATAACATCCTTGGCAAAAAGGTTATTGCTGTATACAATAGCAACACAATGGATATTTCTAACTTAACTAATGGTGTCTATTTATCGCATATCACCACACCATAAGGAATAGTGACTAAAAAAGTTGTAAAGCAATAAAAATAATTAGCTTTCAGTAAAGTCAATAACAACTAAGTTATTTCATGTATTTTTAAGATTGTTAATTTAAAATGGATAATTATTTTTATGAAAATACCTCATTACGCTCTGTTGCTACTCTTAGTCATTAGCTGTAAAGAAGCCACTCACAATAGCATCCCAGATCACAAAACAGACCATCAGTTAAGAGATGTACTCAAAGCAACAATTGCACCTACCATAGATGGACTAGCTAATGACCCTATATGGGATTCAGTCCCTTGGCAACCGCTAGATCAAAAATGGTTAGGAGGTGATTATTCTAAAGAAGATTTCTCAGGACGTTATAAGTTAAGTTGGACTCCAGAAGGTTTATATTTATTAGCAGAGATCACAGATGACACTATTAATGATAAAAGTGAAGACCCTTTATCGCTATGGTGGGATGATGACTGTTTAGAAATATTTGTAGATGCAGATAACTCAGGAGGAGAGCATCAATTTAACCATAATGCCTTTGCCTATCACGTAGCCTTAGACGGCAATGTTGTAGATATTGCGCCAGGTGAAATTCCGACGCTATACAACAGCCACGTAATTTCCAAAATAGGAACTATAAATAAAAACACACGCCTTTGGGAATGTAAAATTACTGTGTATGAGGATACCTATACAGATGATTCGGCTAACGAGCCCAAAATACTAAAAGCGGGTCAAAATATTGGTTTTGCACTTGCATATTGTGATAATGACAACAGTCCAGAAAGAGAAAACTTTATAGGATCTGTAGTTGTAAAAGGAAAAGATAAAAATAGAGGATGGATAGATGCTGGTATTTTTGGTACTATTCAATTAATAGAATAACACACACTTATGAAAAATATAGTTAGTTTACTCGTATTATACTGCGCGACAATACTTAACGCGCAAACCGACCAAAGAATTTATGATATTATAGACGCTGTCTCAGAAGACCGTATCAAAGTAGATGTAAAAACTCTGGCAGATTTTGGAACACGACATACCTTGAGTGACACCCTCTCTCAAACTAGAGGTATTGGTGCCGCAAGACGATGGATAAAATCAGAATTTGATAAAACCTCAAAAGACTGTAATGGTTGCTTAGAAGTATTTTATCAGAAAGACCTGGTAAAAGAGGGTACTAATGCCCGAATAGTCCACGATGTGGAAGTGGTGAACGTAGTCGCAATACAACGAGGGACAAAATACCCTAACCGCTATATAATTATGAGCGGAGACATTGATAGCCGTGTTTCTGACCCAGCAGATTTCACTTCTAATTCACCTGGTGCAAACGATAATGCGACAGGAATGGCTGGTACTATGGAGGCTGCTCGAGTATTATCTAAATATAAATTTGAGAATTCTATTATTTATGTTGGCCTTTCAGGAGAAGAGCAAGGCCTTTTTGGAGGGCAAGGCTTGGCTGCTTTCGCGAAAGCTAAAGAATGGGAAATTATAGGCATTCTAAACAATGATATGATAGGCAATATTACAGGCGTGGATGGTGTGATAGACAACCGAACTTTTCGTATTTTTTCTGAACCTGTCCCTCCTACTGAAACAGAAAAAGAACGCAGAGCACGCCGCTTTTATGGTGGTGAAGTAGATGGTATTTCTAGACAGCTAGCGCGTTACATACACAAAACAGTAAAAACGTATATGCCAGAAATGAATCCTATGATGGTTTATCGTTTAGATCGTTTTGGCCGCGGGGGTCATCACCGCCCATTTAATGATGCAGGTTATGCTGGAATACGTATTATGGAAGCACACGAAAACTATACACAGCAACATCAGGATATCCGAACAGAGAACGGAATTAATTATGGAGATACTTTTGAGCATGTGAATTTCCCGTATGCCGCAAAGCTTACCGCAGTAAATGCAATAAACCTAGCAAGTATTGCTTGGTCCCCGCCTGCTCCAAAAAGTGTGAGTATAGGTGGGATTGTGCAGCCTAGTGCAAAGTTTAAATGGAGCGCAGTAGAAGGAGCTATAGCTTATAAAATATACTGGAGAGATACCACTTCTCCCACTTGGGACAATGCTAGATTAGTAGGGAATGTAACAGAGTTTACCTTAGATGGAATCGTAATTGACAACTTTTTCTTTGGTATTGCGGCCGTTGGAAAAGACGGACACGAGAGTCCTGTTGTTTTTCCTAATAGTATTTTTAGATAAATGCTAACGATTTTAATATAACTACAACATAAAAAAGCACGCTTCAAAGAAATATATTTTCTGAAGCGTGCTTTTGTTTTTTATAAAGCGACTAGTAAGCTACTCTACAATGATTTTTCTAGAAATACTATTGCCATCAGGAGCGGTTAATTTCATTAAATAAACCCCCGTATCTCTTAGCACACTAATATCTATTTGTGTCGTTCTACTCAATGTAAAATCATAATTCTTATCAAGAAGAAGACTACCAGTAACTGTATATAATTGAATTTGCATAGTAGTAATCTGCAAATTATCTAGAGAAACATTAACAAAACCTTTTGCCGGATTTGGGAAAACACTTGCAAAATTTGTAGCATTAATATCATCTAAGCTCAATACCTCAGTATCATTGATAAATACAGTATAACCTTCACAAGTACCTAATATCATATCTAGATCCCCATCACTATCTACGTCAATATAGTCATGGTCGTGTGTTGAAACATTCCAATCATTTATTGTTGCTCCATAAGGATGCACAATATCACCACTTGCCTCTCCTTCATTCTCAAAAATGATAAAACGTCTATTCTCACCGGTAAAGCACGGAGGTATATCTACATCCACACTGGACATACCTACATCTAAATCTCCGTCATTATCTAAATCTGCAAGCTTTACGTTACCACCAAACTGATCTGTTCTACTAGTAGGTATAAAGGTTTCCTCAATTGTTAAACTTTGATCAACTTCAAAACCTGTAATAGAATGTATATAATCTGCACTGTCATCTACAATATAAAAATCTAAAAATCCATCTTCATCAAAATCACCTCCTGTCATCATATAAGAGGTATTTGTTGGGAATCTAAACCAATTCGTAAAAGTGCCATCACCATTATTGAACAACGCAAAAACGCCCATATCACCAAAGGGTTCAATAGGCTGTAAACCTAGATTCTTCACTATGTCTAAATCTCCATCATTATCAACATCATGAAACTCAATCGCAGTACCAAAACTTGAGTTTCTCAAATTTCCTAATCGACTATCCGTTTCTTCGGTGAAATTTCCAGTACCATCATTCACCAATAAGATATCTGGAGCAACTTCTCCAAACGCATAATTCGTCATATAAATCTCAACACTT
>JALZVV010000041.1 GCA_023299935.1 Dokdonia sp. | reverse complement strand
GTTCCAATCCTCTGCGGCAAATGCTATGATATTGTCATCACAAACCGCATTTATGTTTTGATTTCCTGCTTTCGCGAAAGCAGAAACTAAAGTCTCTATATCTTCTGCCTTATCCGTATCAAGGTTGTACCAAGAATCAAAAAGCAGGGTAAAAATCCACTGTGTCCATTTGTAATAGGCAGGGTCTGAAGTGCGTACTTCACGGCTCCAATCAAACGAAAATCCAATCTTGTCCAACTGCTTGCGATAGCCAGCAATCAGGTTCCCTTGATTATCTAAACCACCTTCTATATTTACTTTGGTAGTAACAGCAGGATGCTGTCCTGTCTGAATCGCGTACTGCTCTGCCGGCAATCCAAAAGAATCGTAGCCCTGTGGGTGCAAGACATTAAAGCCTTTAAGACGCTTGTAACGCGCATACACATCACTAGCAATATAACCTAGCGGATGCCCCACGTGAAGTCCAGCACCAGAAGGATAAGGAAACATATCCAAAACATAATACTTGGGTTTGTCACTTGGAAATTGTGCATGAAAAGTTCCTTTTTCTGCCCAATACTTTTGCCATTTGGCCTCAATGTCATTAAAATGATACTGCATAGATTTGCTTTGCTGAGTGCGCTTTTGCGAAAACGTTACTTCGTTGAATAATAAGGGGCAAATTTACAGCTATTGTACGAAAGGGAAAAGCCAGACGTTTGTCAATAAAATTGGTATTTTTACTTGATAATAGAGATTGTATATTTTAAGCCTTATTTTTACAGTAAAAGTGGGTTTTTAACCTATGAATAGGGACCTACACCAACAGATTTATTAAACTAATTGCATATGGCATCCTCATT
The DNA here is from genome assembly GCA_023299935.1 of Dokdonia sp. GTDB lineage: Bacteria > Bacteroidota > Bacteroidia > Flavobacteriales > Flavobacteriaceae > Dokdonia. The sequence continues at coordinate 12,833 of JALZVV010000041.1, read as the reverse complement.
TGAAAAGTATCAAAAACGCAGACTGATTTCTTCTTATTTTTCGGTGGTGATTAGTATTGCATTGGTGCTCTTTCTATTGGGATTGCTCGGACTTTTAGTACTCAATACTAAGAAAGTAGCCGATTATTTTAAAGAAACAATTTCTGTAGGGGTCTATTTTAAGGATAATGCTAAGGAGGTAGAAATGAAACAGCTAGAGAAATCACTCTCTCTTGCAGATTATACGAAGTCCATTAAATTTTTATCCAAAGAAGAAGCGGCAGAGACTTTTAGTGAAGACTTAGGGGAGAACTTTGTGGAGTATCTAGGAGAGAATCCGCTACAGAATAGTATTGATTTACGCCTCAATGCCGATTTTGTTTCGGCAGCTACTGTTGAGGAAATCGCAACCGAACTTTCATCTAAAGATTTTGTAGATGAGGTGACTTATGACAAACCGCTTATTTCTTTATTGAATGATAATATTAAAAAGATAAGTCTTTGGGTATTGGTTATTAGTGCCATTTTTACCCTCATTGCAGTTTTATTGATTAATAGTTCCATCAGGCTATCTGTATATGCAAAACGCTTTACGATTAAAACCATGCAAATGGTAGGAGCGACCAAGCGATTTATAAGAAGACCTTTTGTATGGAAAAGTGTGCGACTTGGTATGTTGGGTTCTGTGCTGGCCTTGCTTGGTATGGGAGGAGTATTGTACTACTCAGATAGAAGCTTTCCAGAACTCGAACTACTCACCGAACCTGTGTGGTTAGTGGTGTTATTTGTAAGCGTGTTTTTAATAGGGATTCTTATCACTTGGATAAGCACCTTTTTTGCAACACAGCGTTTCCTGAATCTTAAGACGGATGAGTTGTATTATTAAGATTCTTCTCGGCAGATAGTAGATTTTTTGTTTCCATAGTTTTTTTGCCACGGATTCACGGATGATTTTATGTGGCTGGGTTAGCATGTGTATACCCCGCAGTAATGAATCTTATGCTTTTGGACTGAATATTATATAAAGGAGTGATGTGTCTATTGTTATTGGTTTCAATATGAATATCTCCGTATTTGTGGGTAGATATATTATTTTTTTGCCACGGATACACGGATACATAATTTTATCTATAAAAGAAGTTATGTATCTTTATGATTATGAGTAAATTACTACACAGAGAAGAGACTTATGCGATAATTGGAAAATTATTTGAAGTTCATAATAATCTGGGAGGAGGGTTTCTAGAGGTAGTTTATAAAGATGCTTTAGAATTGGAATTTAAGCAATCTTCCATCTCTTTTGATAGAGAGAAGAGATACTCAGTAAATTATAAAGGCAATGTTTTAAAACACGAATTCTTTGCAGATTTTGTTGTTTTCGATAAAATCATTCTTGAAGTTAAAGCTGTTCGAGAAACACGTAATGAAGCCTTTGTAGCGCAATGCCTCAACTATTTACGTATTTCAGGTTGTCGAGTAGCTATTCTTGCTAATTTTGGTCTTGAGAATTTAGATTATCAAAGGATCGTATTATAGGAAGTTTAGAATAATACGCAACAAGAAAATATCCATGTATCCATGGCGTATAAAAAAGCACATTTTTATTAGCTCTAATATTTATGGTACATTAGAAGTATTAATAATTGGTAGCTATAGAATCGCTTTTTATTAAAAGCTTTCGACCTTTTTTACGACCTAAAGCTTATGAAAAAAATTATTGGATATTGCCTTATCCTTATTGCCTTGTCGTGCAAATCAGAAACTAAACCCATGGAAGAAAACAAGAATCATAAGTCGGCGGAGACCTCTAATCAGGGAATCTCTGTTGCAAAACATACCGAACAATTAAAAGAAGTGCTCTTAAGCAAAGGGTTTACCATCATGGCAGATGTTGACCATGCTGCTGGGGCGAAGAAAGCAGGGTTAGATTTGAGACCTACACGCACCTTAATTTTCGGAAACCCAAAAGGAGGAACTTTATTAATGCAACAAGCACAAGAAATAGGGATAGATTTACCCTTAAAATTGCTTGTATGGGAAGATGAAAAAGGTGAAGTTCAAACAACATATTATAATGCAAGCGCATTAACAAAGCGTTATGGGATAGCGCAGCCGGAAGCGGTTATTGCCAAGGTTGATGGTTTGTTTGCGGGTGTAACGGGAGGCAGTGGAAGAGCCTTAGCACAAAAGGAAGCAAATACAAATAAGCAATTGATTGTAAAGAAAAGCCCTGCCAATGTGGATGAGACTTTCAAAAAATTAAAGGAAATCGTTGCGGCAAAAGGATTACAGATTATGGCAGAAGTGCCTCATGACAAAGGCGCTGCAAAAGTAGGTTTAGAGCTTAGACCGACACGTGTTTTGATTTTTGGCAATCCCAAAGTAGGAACTTTACTTATGCAAAGTAATCAGGAGATAGGACTTGATTTACCACTTAAGATAATGGTTCATGAAAATGCAGCTGGAGAAACTAAGATATCTTATTATGATGCTAGCTTTTTAACGACTCGCTACGGGATTACAGATAAGGATATGGTGGTGCAAAAAGTGAATGCGGCACTAGATGGGATTACAACTGCGGTTGTTGCCCAGTAGTATATTAACGACTTGTCCAGGCCTTCCACCCGCCTTTAAAATCAATAATTTTTGTAAAACCCAGTCGGTGTAAAATTTTACTAGCACGACTACTACGCACACCAGAATAGCAATAGATAAATACTGGAGCTTCTTTGTCTAAAAGCTGCACCTCGCGCTTGAATTTTTTGCGCTTTCTAATTGGGATATTTTGTGCCGCAGCGATATAACCTTCTTGATATTCTTTAGGAGTACGAACGTCTATTAGCTGTATCTCTTTGTCAAGGACGGCTTTCGCGAAAGCGTCTATTTCAATACTTTGAATAGTTGCTTCATATGGGTTTTGCTGAGCCCAAGCTATAGAGGAGCATAAGAACAAAAGGCAGAGGAAGTTACGCATGTGTTGGCTTAAAATAATAAAGCAAAATTATCGTTTATTTATCAAATCCATCTCAATGAAAAAAGCGTTTATCATTTTAGGAAGTCTAGTAGGCATCTTATTTCTTGTGCTTGTCGTTTATTTAGCGGCGCACAATATTAGAGTCCCAGGAGAGGCAAAAACCCTTGAGCGTTCCATACGCGTAGACACCATTTATGAAGGCGGAATTAAAGATATTGTTTTTGAACAAAAAGATGGGGATCTCTATTATATCAATAGAGGATTGGAACAAGGTTTTACTTTAGAGGCTTTGCGTAAAGGCCTTTTAAATAAAACCGTAACTTTGCGCGTGCCTAATGTGCTTGCAGGTCCTTCTGCACATATAGAGGAGATGCGAGTTGGGGACAGTATTATTTTTGATGAAAATAAAACCAGATATTACAATAGAAATTTGCGTTCTAAGCAAATAGAATAATTGCAATACACACTATTTATCCACTATTGTGGGCATAATTATGGGAGAACAAAAACGTAAAGAAGTTGCAAAGCAACAAAAAGTAGAGTTCATTTTTGGAAAGAAAAATTACCAATGGATGCTTATAGGTTTAGGCGTAATTGCCTTGGGATTTATTCTCATGTCTGGAGGAGGTAGTGATGACCCGAACGTTTTTAATCCAGAAATATACTCTTGGAGGCGCATCCGTCTTGCTCCGGCAATTATCTTAATAGGTTTCGGGATAGAGGTGTATGCTATCTTACTCAATCCTAATAAAAAGAAGTAATCTCTTGCCACTTTTTAAGGGGCTACTATCTTACTAACTATGAATAATCTTGACGCCTTAGTACTTGGTATTATCCAAGGTCTCACCGAATTTTTACCCGTTTCCTCTAGTGGTCACCTTGAACTAGGCAAGGCTATATTAGGAGATACTTCTGTACCAGAAGAGAGTTTGATGTTTACCGTTGTGGTTCATTTTGCAACGGCCCTTTCTACCATAGTAGTCTTTAGAAAAGATATTTTAGAAATACTAAAAGGCTTGTTTTCTTTTTCTTGGAATGAAGAGGCTCAGTTTAGTGCAAAAATTATTGTCTCCATGATTCCTGCGGTGATTGTAGGTTTGTTTTTTGAAGAACAGCTAGAAGCATTATTTGGCGGAAACATTTTGTTAGTAGGTTGTATGCTTATTGTCACAGCAGTATTGTTGTACTTTGCAGATAAGGCTAAAGACACTCAAAAGAAGGTGTCTTTCTCAAATGCCTTTATTATAGGCTTGTCTCAAGCCGTCGCGATGTTACCTGGGATTTCTAGAAGTGGAGCGACTATATCTACTTCGGTTTTATTGGGGAATGATAAGGGTAAAGCCGCACGTTTTTCTTTCTTAATGGTGATTCCGTTAATTCTAGGGAAAATTGCAAAAGATATTCTAGGCGGAGATTTAAGTGCAGCCTCTGGCAATGTCTCTGTGCTTATTATTGGATTTATTGGAGCCTTTGTAGCAGGACTTATTGCCTGTACATGGATGATAAAACTAGTAAAGAAAAGCAAGCTTTCTTGGTTTGCGATCTATTGTCTGATTGTAGGATTAGTAGCAATAGGGTTTAGTTTATTCTTTAAATGATGCTTACAGACCAAGACTATAAAGACGGGCAAGTATTGCTGTTTGATAAACCGCTAGAGTGGAGTAGTTTTCAATTGGTTAACAAAGTGCGCTGGCTCATTCGTAAAAATCTAAATATCAAGAAGATTAAGGTTGGTCATGCAGGGACTTTAGATCCTTTGGCCACAGGATTGATGATTATTTGTACTGGGAAGTTTACAAAACGCATTAACGAGTTTATGGGACAGGCCAAAGAATATACGGGCACTATTACCTTAGGAGGAACAACCCCTTCCTACGATTTGGAGACTGAGATTAATGAGGTATTTCCTACTGAGCATATTAATGATGAGATGATTCACGCTTTCGCGAAAGCATACACAGGAACCATACAACAGCGACCACCTATTTTCTCTGCATTAAAAAAGGATGGAAAACGACTTTATGAATTTGCCCGCAAAGGGGAAGAAGTAGATATTCCTACCCGAGAGATAACCATTCACGAGTTTGAAATTACCCGTATAGCACTTCCTGAAATAGATTTTAGAGTGTCCTGTAGTAAAGGGACGTATATACGCTCGCTAGCCTATGATATGGGCAAAGGATTAGATAGCGGGGCACATCTTACTGCTCTTAGAAGAACTAAGATAGGAGCACACGATATTAAAGATGCAACTACTATTGATGCTTTTATTACCACATTTACCGAATCCTAAAGACCGTTAATACTGCAATAATTATAGGATAATTTGGTTACTTTGTAAAGTCTATGAAACTATCTCATGCAGATAAAGCGATGTTTATCACCTTTGGAGGTGCTAGTTTTTTAGTGCTTATTTTTTTCTTTTTAGGAGTAAAACCTTTCGAAAATCCCAATCCTGAAGAAGAGTTTATAGAGATTCCCATAATTCAAGAACTGGAAGACGATCAGGAGATAGAATCACAACCTATCACTAGAAATAGAGTTCGCAGTCATCAGGCCTATAATTCTAGCGAATTGCGTAAAGAAAGTGAAGCACTCTTTGAACAGGAAGATGCAGTGCGCAAGGCCATAGAAGAGCAACAACTTAAAAGTGTTCAAGAGCTCACTAGTGAAACGGAAAATGCCCTAGCAGAAAGCCGAAAGCAACAGGAAGAGGCTCTTGCAGCGCATAGTGAAGAAGTAAGGCAGCAGATAGCGGCTCGGGAGCAAGAACGAGAACAACGCAATGCCGCGGCAATACGAGAGAGTACGGTTTCTTTTAATTTACTAGACAGAACCGCAGTATTTATCCCTAACCCTGTCTATACCTGCGATGCTCAAGGCAAGATAGTGTTGAATATTAGTGTCAATAATAAGGGTGCAGTCACCCAGATGGCATACAATAAAAAAGCATCCACTTCTTCCAATGGATGCTTAATAGATCAGGCTCTTGCTTATGCAAACGATGCCTTTTTTAGTTCCTCCTCAAAGCCATCACAGCTAGGGAGTATTAGCTTTAATTTTCAGAACTAGCTCAATAATTTAAGGAGGTCTTCTACAGTATTTTGACCTTTATCCTTATTATACCACACTTGTAAATCCTGTTTGAATTCTGGAGTAAGTTTACCGTGCTCTTCTTTATAATCATTAACTAGTTGTGTGGCTGTAGTAGGTCTTGGCCCCCAATCTCCTATAACTTTACCTGAGGTATTATCTACCGCAACCAGTTTTGGGATAGAACGCCCTCCATTGTATAAAAAGGCATCCATAAGTTCTAGATTATCATCTCTCAAGACTACTTTTACAGTTATTCCATCAGATAATTGTGCTATTTTTTGCATTACAGGCATTGTTTGGGCAGCATCACCACACCAGCTTTCGGTAAGTACTAACCAAGTTACATCACCTTTAAAACTTTCAATTCTAGTAATGTCTTCCGGATGTATTTTTGTGGTTTTATCTAGACGCTTAAAACGGCGCTGGTTAAGCATAGTGTAGTTAGTTAATGCTTCGGTTTGATTAGGCCCTGTACTCGTTCCTTTGCTCGCGTGCTCATCCATTAAGGTTCTGTAGGCTTCATACGTCATTGCATTAGGCAATGCTCGTTGTACTATTTCTTTTCTTTCTTTATCGCTTATCAAATCTTGTGTTTTCATGTAAAATAGGTCGTATTTTCTGTCAATTACTTGCTATCTTACTTTTTGCTAAGATAAACTGAAATTATGAGTGAAAAAAAACATAAATGCGGCTGGTGTGTAGGTGATGATTTGTATGAAGCATATCACGATTTGGAGTGGGGAGTTCCGCTACGAGACGAAGATAAGTTGTTTGAATTTTTGGTATTAGAAACCTTTCAGGCAGGATTAAGTTGGATAACTATATTGCGTAAACGAGAGAATTTTAGAAAGGCATTAGACAATTTTGATTACAAGAAAATTGCCACCTACGGAGAAGAGAAGATTGAAGAATTATTACAGGATGCAGGGATTATACGCAACAAGCTCAAAATAAGAGCGGTGGTTACTAATGCAATTAAATATATGGAAGTACAGGAGGAGTTTGGAAGTTTTTCTAAGTATATCTGGGGTTTTGTAGATAATACCACTATCCTAAATAGTTATGCGCATTATAAAGATGCTCCAGCAAATACTCCGCTAAGTGATGCGGTGTCAAAAGATCTAAAAAAACGAGGGTTTAAGTTTGTAGGGAGTACTGTAATTTATGCTACGATGCAGGCTATAGGGATGGTAAATGATCACGAGGTGGGGTGTTTTAGGTATAAGGAAGTTATTAAGTAGTTCTTTACGGAGCTCGGGACAATTTTATGTGAGGTATAATTCCCTCAGCTAACCTATCCCAGGGAAGAAAGATTTAGAAAGGAAAGGAACTCTTCACGAGGAATTTCGGTAGCACCTAGACTAGCAAGATGATTGGTATACATCTGGCAATCGATGAGGTGGTAGTTTTGTTGTTCTAGCTTTTGCGAAAGCATAATAAATCCAACTTTGCTCGCATTGCTTTCTAGACTAAACATGCTTTCACCACAAAAGACACCTTTTTCCTTTAAGTCTATCCCATATAAACCGCCTACGAGTTTTTCTTCTTTCCAAACCTCCACAGAAATAGCGTGGCCTTGCTCGTGTAGTTTGAGATAGGACTCTACCATACTATTAGTTATCCAAGTGTCGTGTTGCCCCTCTCTTTTAATGCGTTTACAGTGTAGGATTACTTCAAGAAACTGCTGGTTGTAGGTTATGGTAAAGGTCTTATCTCTAAGTGTTTTACGCATTGTTTTGGAGACATAAACTTCCTGTGGTTTAAGCACCATTCTGGGCTCAGGACTCCACCATAGTGCCATTTGTCCTTCGTTAAACCAGGGAAAAATCCCGCTATGGTAAGCAAGTAGTAGTCGTTGAGAAGATAGGTCACCGCCTATTGCAAGTAAGCCATCTTCTTCTGCCTGAGCGACAGGAGGAAAATAGAGTTCTTGTGATAGGACATACATAGCTGTAAAATAAAAAAACCCGTAATCTTACTGAATACGGGTTTTGGTTTTTTTAGATTTCTTTAGAAAGGTAGATCGTCGTGATCTTCTGTATTAAGATTTTTTGCAGGCTCAAAAGCATCTGCAGGGGGCATAGGAGGTAAATCTGGTGCTCCTTGTGATGGAGCAGATTGAAGGTTTTCTATGCGCCATCCTTGAATACTATTAAAGTACTTAGTCTCTCCTTGTGGATTTACCCACTCGCGACCTCTTAGGTTGATGCTTATTTTTACACTCTGTCCTACTTGATAATTGTTAAGTAAGTCTGTTTTGTCTTGCACAAACTCCACCATAATATGTTGTGGATATTGCTCTTCTGTGGTGACTACAACCTCTCTTTTTCTAAAACCATTGGCTCCAAAAGTTTGTGTTTCCCCGATTGCTTTTACTTTTCCTTGTACTTCCATCTTCAGTGAATTTTAAAGTGTAAATGTAGCTAAAAATTAGGCGTCTAAGCGCAGAACTTTCCACGCGTTATTCACATTTTTTTCAAGTAAATACAGTTGGGCTTTTCTGTGTTTTTCTTCTGTTGTAAGTTGTTCTATTTCTGGGTTTGCTTTCGCAAAAGCTGTCACTTCTTCATCACTAGGTAGCTGGGCAACATTGCCTAGCATGCCCAAATCATTACCCGTTAGGATGGTGCTGTTTCGAACGGCTCCAGGAAGCTGGTCAACTCCCATGCCTTTATTCCCTACAGGCTTAGGGACTTCAAATAAACCCTCGTTTGCTCGACTATACCAGTTTGCTCCCATACGTGCCACTTGATCAATTTTTATAGGATCTATTGCGCCGTGTTCATCAAGAATATGAGGAGCGATATGGATTTTTAGAATCTCGCAAATTACGAGATTGCCTGCCCCACCTTTATCTCCTAATGGTTTTATCTCAATCACTTTGCACTCCATTTGCACTGGAGATTCTGCCACTCGTGGCGGTTGTATGTTTTCTGAGGGGAGTTCTGTAAAGCCAGCTTTAATAAATTCATTTACACCTTTGGGATAAGCTGTACTGGCAAGTGACATTTGTTGCACCATCTTATAATCCACCATATTCACCACAGTTTCTGGTACTGCAAGCACATTATCTAAGGTGTTTTTTGTGGTATTATCTCGACCACTTCTTGCCGGCGAAAACACAAGTATAGGTGGGTTTGCCCCAAATACATTAAAGAAGCTAAAAGGCGCTAGATTTACATTACCATCGCTATCCATAGTACTTGCAAAAGCAATGGGACGTGGCCCCACGCCTCCCGTTAAGTATCCGAAGAGTTGTGGTATAGGTGTTTGTTTTGGGTCTATGGTTTTCACGTAAGTGGTTTTACACAAAGATAAGTAAGCAAATGGAATGCATAAGAGATCCTTATTCTAGGAATGAGGAAACAATTAAAAATGATTTCAATGCGTTTCTAGAGACAAGCCTAAAAATACTATATTAGAGTAATTATTAGATGTATGAATTTTACTGCAAAACCCCAAGTGGTGCGTTGGTTTATTATTATTTCTTCGCTGGTTATTGTTTCCTTAATCTTGTGGAATGTTTCTCTCTTTTTTAATCAATTGAAAGAAGCAGAGCGTTCTAAAATGGAAGTTTATGGAGCAGCGAATAAAGCTTTTGAAGCTACGGGGGATGTTCCGCTAAATCTAAAAAATGAGAATGCAAAAATATTGAGTAATGCCCTGCAGGGGTTGCAATTGAAAATAATAACCGAAAACACAACGATTCCTTTACTTAATTACAATCCAGAGAAGGAGGAATATACTCCTACTAATATTAGGAACAGTAGCGAGTTGTCTCAAGACGAGATGGCAAAAATGGCAAAGGAATATGCTTTGATTAATGATCCTATAGAAATCGCCTATGATGGTGTAGTTTATGGAATATTATATTTTGGCAATTCCCCTGTAATCGACCAGCTAAAGTATTTTCCCGTAGCATTGATAGTGATTGTCGCCCTTTTTGTCGCCCTTATTTATTTTTATTATTTAACGAATAAGGCTTCTGCACAGAATCTATTATGGGCAGGAATGGCAAAAGAGACAGCTCACCAGATAGGGACTCCCCTTTCTTCTCTTGTAGGCTGGACAGAAATTTTAAAGACCGAAAATGTAGATCCAGATTATATAAAAGAGATTGCAAAAGATATTAATAGGTTAGAAGTAATTACAGATCGTTTTAGTAAGATTGGATCCAAACCAGTACTCGAGCATACGGACATTATACAGGAAACCAAAGATTCCTATGATTATCTGTCTAAGCGTAGTTCAAAACTCATTGATTTCAATTTAGATATCCCGCAAGGAGAATTGCCCGTGAGTTTGAACAAGCAACTTTTTGGGTGGACCTTAGAGAATATGGTAAAAAATGCTATAGATGCTATGAAAGGAAAAGGGAGTCTTAAAGTCAGTATTACACGAGATACTCGCTTTGCAAAAATTCAGATTACAGATACGGGTAAAGGAATTCCTAAAAGTAAATACAACAGTATTTTTGAACCTGGTTTTACCACTAAAAAAAGAGGATGGGGTCTAGGATTATCACTTGCTAAACGCATTATAGAAGAATATCACGATGGCCAAGTGCGAGTATTAAAAAGTGAGATTGATAAGGGAACTACTATGGAAATTGCTTTGAAGTTGGTTTAATATGCTTTCGCGAAAGCATATTATGAGATTGTAAAACGAGGAGAATACAACTAACATATAGTTTAAAAACGATACCCCAATTTAAGCAGTACAATTCTAGGCTGGATAAAGGTTCTTGCATCGCTCACCAGAAACTGAGATAAAGAACTTGAATTTCTGGACCTTGTATCAAAAACATTTGTTGCTTCTAGCGTGATCGTCCAAGGACTATCCTCTTTATTGTAAAGTACAGAAGCATTGCCTATAGAAAAACGATTTATCTCGTTACGGGCTCTATTCTCAAAATAAGTAAAGTTATAATCACTACTCAACACAAAGTCTTTAAAAAAACGATATTCTAAGGTGATATACGGGTTAATAGTGGTAAAATTAGTAGTACTGGTGCCTCCTTCAAAATCACTAAAACGATGTCTCCAGCCTACCGTAACATTAGGAGCATTTTTAAATCGTGTCTCTCCCTCTACTTCATAGCCATAGTTTAAAGAGGTGAAGTCTTGTTGTAGGGCATTAATACTTCTAGAATACTTAGAAAGAGAACCGTTACTTCCTAACTTTATTTTATAATTCCCTAGCAGTTTTGTAAAAAGCCCATTAGCTGCATAAGTACGCTCTGGGAGTGATGTCAAAATAAGCGTATTAATCTGGTCAATGCCTTCTAATGCTGTGGTAGATCGTATAGATTGCAGCCTACGAGTATAATTAAATCCTGCATTAAAAAAGTTACCTTTAAAGAGGCTAAACTTACTATAAGTTAGATTTGCTCTGTGGTAAAGTTCGTTTTCCAGAAAAGCGTTACCAGAAAACAGCTGATTAAAACTTTGCAAACGCAATCTATTTGCAAATTGTGAAGCCTCTCCAAATTGTGATAACAAGTTGTATTTTAATTTTACTTTTTGAGCACTATTTAACTCCCAATCTATCTGTAATTGGGGTAATACAACTGGTTTTCCTGTATTGCGTAGTATCTCGTTAGACTGTGTGATGTCCCAATCATAATAATGAAAAAATAAGCCAGGTTTAAAGATAAATTTACCTGCCTTAGCTTTGTATTGTAAGCCAGCGTAGGATTCTGTAAGACCTAGTTGTATGTTATTATTAAAACCGTTAGATGTAAAATCTATTGTGCCAGTAGTTGTTTCCTGCTCATCTAAGGTGCGATAGTTTTGATAAATACGATTGACACCGGCCTCTGGATAGAGGTGGTGAAAACGGTGTAATAGATAGTAATGCTTCACATTAAGTTTAAACTCATTGAGTTGGTTAGCACGGTTTTGATTAAGGAGTATGTTTTCTTGAGAAGAATCTAGGGGGATTGCTTCAGTAAAAATCGCTTGGTTAAACTGCCAGTTATTACGGCTATCACTATCCAGGTATTTATAACTGGTATTTACAGAGGTTGTATGCTTGCGCGAAAAACGCTTGTTTACACTCAATTTTTGAGTAAAGTCTACAGAAGTAGGTCTATTAATCTGGTTTACAAAAGTGCTGTCTAAAGCAGTAAAAGAGTCTATGTTTGTTGTCCCTCTGCCTGTATTTGTTTTTACAAACAGCTCGTATTTAATGTCTACATCTTGCTTGCCTATGTATCGCAAACTCGCTTTGTTAAGACTAAAAAAAACCTCATTGTCTTGGGTTGTTGTTCTCGTCTCATCCAGATTAAGATCAGAAAAATAGGTGAGGTTATTTTCTTGACGAGATTGTATAGAACCTCCAGAAAGAATGGAGTAAGCACTTAGATCTAATGAAGATGTAAGTTTCTGGTTAAGAGAAAGCGCACCAAAATTATTGCGGTTAAACACAAAATCACTTTGAGATAAAAACTGAGAAAACTCATCATTAAATAGTCTAAAATAAGCACTAGGGTCTTCTGTAAGCCTAGAAAAACCTCCCTCAAAATTGATATAATCTTGGATGGTAAATGCCTTTTTACCCACATTATTAAAATCTCCTATGGCGTTAATGCTGGTTTTAGGACTGTAATAAAATAAGGTGGGATGTACTGTATATCTATCCTCTAGATCGCTTCCTGCTTCTAGTTCTCCAAAAGCAAATTTTTTCTTGCCATCTTTAAGTTTTATGTTAAGGGCGAGTTGCTCGCTATCACTTAGTCCTTTTAAAAAAGCCACTTCATTGTAGTTATCTAATGCCTCAATCT
>JALZVV010000040.1 GCA_023299935.1 Dokdonia sp. | reverse complement strand
CTTATAGAGGACACTAAGCACCGAAAGAAGGGATATGCGACAGAAGCCTTAAGTTTGCTTTTAGAATATGCTAAAGAACAGCTTGGTTTACATCAATTGTATGCTAATATTTTGGAAGAGAATACACCTAGCATAAACCTTTTTGAAAAACAAGGATTTCAACAAATAGGAAATAAAATAGACTGGAGACGAATAGATGGAGTCTTTAAAAACGAATTGTTATACCAATATATAATGTAGATGTACATAAAAAAGATACTCTTAGCGATTGTGCTAATAACTGTTATTGTAGGTGGCATTTTTGCATATACCGTATATGCTAATATTTTTACACCCAACACTGCTTTTGAAAATGATAAAGCGTACTTGTTTGTAGGTTCTGAAGCTAGTTTTGATACCGTTATGGAGGATATTGCACCTTTGCTTAACGATGTTAATTCTTTTGCAGCCGTAGCAAAAAGAAAAGGCTATACCACTAATGTTAAGCCAGGGCACTATGCCATTGCTAAAGGAATGAGTAATAATGAAATTATCAATTCGATTAGAAGTAAAAATCTACCTGTAAAAATATCGTTTAACAATCAAGAGCGATTGGAAAATTTAGCGGGAAGAGTATCTGCTCAATTGGAGGTAGATAGTCTCACTTTGCTCAATGTGATGAAAGATCCTGCTTTCCTAAAGAAAAATAATTTAAATGCCCAGACAGCTTTGAGCATGTATTTACCTAACAGTTATGAATTCTTCTGGAATTCAAGTGCAGAAGCCTTTAGAGACCGTATGCTCAAGGAGTATCAACGCTTTTGGAATGATAGTAGAATAGCAAAAGCACGAGCCTTAAAACTCACCCAAAGTGAAGTATATACCATTGCCTCTATTGTTCAAAAAGAAACGGCCAAAGTAGATGAGCGCCCTCGTGTTGCGGGCGTATATCTTAATCGCATACGCAAAGGTATTAAGCTTGATGCAGACCCCACAGTTATCTATGCCGTGAAGTCGGTAAAAAACGATTGGGACATGCAAATTAAACGTGTCTTATATAGGGACCTAGAAACCGTTTCTCCTTATAATACCTATCGAAACCGAGGCATTCCTCCGGGGCCTATCTATATGCCAGATATCTCCTCTATAGATGCGGTCCTTAATGCAGAGAAACACGATTACTACTATTTTGTGGCAAATGTAGAGCGTTTTGGGTACCATAAATTTGCCATGACCTTAGCCCAGCATAATGCAAATAGTGCGGCTTATAGACGATGGATTAGTAGGCAAGGCGTTAAGCGTTAGACTGTTAATAAGTTTGTTCCTAAGTTTCAGTACGCTTTCGCGAAAGCTTGCCCTATAAACTCTAATTTTGTGATGTAATTGATAGCAGTTATGCAGTATTGTTTGATGTTTTTGAGGGGAAATTAAGAGCTAAGATTACTTTTTTGTTAATTTAGTTAACAATTATGACTATATTTTTTTTGTGTAAAAAACTGATTTTAAGATAGTTGCATTGTTTTTTAATTAATTATTTTTTAATTTACAGAAAAGTATAATAGTTTAAAATTAAAGTGTAATTTTGCCGGCTGAAAATGAGAGCGTATAATTGGGTTCATTTGTAAGAAAAAACCTAAGCTGTCGAAATTCAAATTTATGGTAAGGAACCTGGCTAAATTTACAGTCCTTCCTTTTATGATAGGGCTTTTATCACTAGTAAACTTTAATTCGGATACAACCACAACTTTGGACGTATCTAAGTATTCTACAAAAGGGCTAGAACTCTATTATGATGTCCCTTTACCTGAGGAGGTAAGCAATACAGAAGTCTGGAGCTATAAACCTATCCCTTTTATCGGTGACCGTTATTTAGGATTCAAAGAAGCATTAGCTTTTAAAGAATCTCGTGGCAACTATGGTATTGTAAATACTTTTGGATATTTAGGCAAGTACCAATTTGGGAAAAGTACTTTAGAACTTATTGGGATTTATACTCCTAATCAGTTTTTACATAATCCTGTTTTGCAAGAACAAGCCTTTATGCTTAATACTTCTCGTAACAAATGGGTATTACGTAAAGATATCGATAGATATGAAGGAAAATATATCAGCGGAGTGCATATCACTGAGTCTGGAATTCTTGCTGCTGCGCATTTAGCAGGGCCAGGAAGTGTAAAGTCGTTTTTACGTTCTGGAGGGGCGAATCAATTTAAAGATAGTTTCGGAACTTCTATACTTTCATACCTAAAGAAATTTTCAGGTTATGATGTATCAATGGTAGAAGCCATAAAGAACCCAAGACTTTAAGTAGCTTACTTGCTTAGCTGTCTGATACCTTCATAAACTACTATGCCTACTGCATTGGAAAGGTTAAAACTGCGTATATTTTTACTAAACATCGGGACGGTAAATAGCTGTTCTGTATACTTCTCTGTAATAGTAGCCGGTAGCCCTTTTGACTCTTTTCCAAAAACGAGAAACAAGTCCTTAGTATAGTTAATCTCGAAGTGGGTTTTTGTCCCGTGGCTGGAAAGAAAGACCATTTTTGCAGAAGCGTTCTTACTAAAAAAGTCATCTATATTTTCATAATAATGAACCTCAAGATGCTGCCAATAATCCAAGCCTGCACGTTTTAATCGGGTATCATTAATCTCAAAGCCAAAGGGTTTTACAAGATGTAGAGTACATCCAGAACCTAAGGCAAGACGACCTATGTTTCCCGTATTATTAGGAATTTCCGGTTGGATAAGAACGATGTTCACGTTAGTAGAAAGTTAGAGTTGGGAGAATTTTTAATTTCGATTTCAGTTTCGATTTCTCTAGGTCAATAAATTCCCATCCTCATCCCAGGTGGCAATATCACCACGAGTGCTTTGATCAATGCATTTTGCAATCCATTCAGGGTCATAAGCAACACCGTGCTGGTCCAGGACATCTTGAGGAACACCATCCCAAACATTAGGGGTGTTTCCTACATATCCTAAATCTTTAATACCCCATTCTGAGGTGTAATAACCTGTCATCGTTAGATTACGCATCAAACTAAACCATTGTATTTCAAAAGGACGTTTTCTTGTAGGAACATCTGGATCGTAAAAAGCGATAGGGTCTAAAATCTGTTTTTGCTGGTCTAGACTAAG
The DNA here is from genome assembly GCA_023299935.1 of Dokdonia sp. Classification (GTDB taxonomy): domain Bacteria; phylum Bacteroidota; class Bacteroidia; order Flavobacteriales; family Flavobacteriaceae; genus Dokdonia. The sequence continues at coordinate 26,702 of JALZVV010000040.1, read as the reverse complement.
ACTTTTAAACTCGGCATTAAACAGATCTGTTGATTTCTTATCTAACCATAAAAGTCCTCCTAAAAGTGTATTTTGAAAACTAGGGACATCTTTACCCATAAACTCAATAAATTCTGGAACTCTGGCTTCTAGAGGTCCACCCACATCCGGTTTAGGAGGTAGTATGACCTCGCTTAAAACCGTTATAGTTTCCAGTTCGTGCGCCGTAAAAAGTTCTTCGGCATTGAGTTTATCTATGCGCTCTAGCTCTTCGGGTGTTCTCCCGAAATACTCGTCTGCACTATTTACGATTTGTGTTTCAAGGCTAGGACCGCCTTCCTGAACACAGCTATGCAATCCTAAGCTTAAAGCTCCTGTTCCTAAGAGCATCGTTTGTATACTTTTTCTTCTGTCCATACTATTCACTTCATATCCGCGAAGGCGGATATCTTGTTAATTAATCTACTAATATCAATTCTACCCTTTGATTAATAATATCATTTCCGGTAGCTTCAATAGGTTGGGTATTCTTTAAGTCTTCCACTTCAACTTTATTTTTTTCAAAGCCCATGAGGCATATTAAATTAGCTATGTTCCGTACTCTTAATTTTGATAATGATGGGTTCTGATTATATTCCGTATTTGTACAATGACCAGTCAGTTTAATTGAAATATCAGGGTAATCTTCTAATAGAATCGCAAACTTTTCAATATAATTTTGATCGCAATAAATAAACGAATTCGTATCGAAACGGAATGATTTAGTTACTACTCGAGTGTTTTCTACATTATCAGTAGAAGCTACCTCACCTTTTCGTTTCTCCTTTGATATACCATTAGTTTGTTGTATATGAGATAAATTAACGAGAGCAAAGGTTGCTATAATTACTATTTTTTTCAACTTCATAATCTAAATATTCTGAGCTTTTAACTGTTCAATAATGTAATCTGATGCTCTCCAAGAAAGCGCAAGTATCGTCCACGTACAGTTTTTATCTGCTTGAGAGACAAAAGGCCCTGCATCTACAATAAACACATTGTTTACGTCATGCAATTGATTGAACTTATTAGTAACACTCGTTTTTGGGTCATTACCCATACGTGTGGTTCCTACTTCGTGTATAATCTCTCCGGGTTTATTTAATCCATTATCAGGACCTCCAGGACGGTCGCCCAATACTTCGCCACCCATATTATGTATGAGTTCTTCAAAAGTGTCCTGCATATGTGTGGCTTGCCTGCGCTCTAGGTCACTCCATTTGTAATTGAATTTTAATACTGGGATACCAAATTTATCTACAGTAGTCTCATCGATTTCACAGTAGTTATCTATACGAGCAATGCCTTCTCCACGACCTCCAAAACCAATGACAGATCCATAGTATTTCTTGACATCATCACGTAACACATCGCCATAGCCTCCTACTTTAGTCCCAAAGAATTTATTAAACTCATTGGCATTAAAGCCAAATCCATAATTAGGCATTCCCATTCCTCCCCATACCTCTATGTGATAGCCACGTGGGAAATCCAGTTTAGAATTATCTCCCCACCAAGGCGAGTAGACGTGCATACCACCCACACCATCTTCGTTATAGGATGTTTTTCTATTCATTAATTGCGGTAGAAATCCAGCCCGTCCAGAACCAGTAGAATCGTGTAGATATTTCCCTACTACATTAGAGCTATTTCCTAAACCATTAGGATGCTGTTTACTTTTACTGTTTAATAATATTCGAGCAGAGCTACAAGCAGATGCTGCAAGAACAACCACTCTAGCCTTTAATTTATATTCTTTCCGGTCATCTTTAGAAATGTAACTTACTCCTGTTGCCTTGCCTTCTTCATTAGTAGTTACCTCGCGTACCACGCAATTCACATAGAGCCTCACTTTTCCTCCACTTTTTTGTGCAGGAAAAATCAAACAACTCCCTGAAGAAAAATCTGCATAGGCAGAGCAAGATCGAGAACATTGACCACAATAAAAGCAGACACCACGGTCGTTATTAATTCTTTTGGTAAGCATTGATAGACGACCTGGAATTACGGGGACACCTGATTTTTTTGCTCCTTTGATATAAAAAAGTTCGTGTAAACGAGGTTTAGGAGGGGGCAAGAAAAAACCATCTGGATCATTCTCTAAGCCTTCGTTGGTGCCAAAAACTCCTATGAGTTTATCTACCTTATCATAATAGGGCTTCACATCATCATAGCCTATAGGCCAGTCTTCTCCATGACCATCACGTGTTTTTCCTTTAAAATCTTTTGGACCAAAACGTAAAGAAATACGACCCCAGTGATTGGTACGTCCCCCTAACATATGAGAACGGAACCAATTGAATTCTGTGCCTTCTTCGTGGGTGTAGGGTTCTCCTTCTATCTGCCAACCGCCATAGGCCATATCCCATTCTCCAAAAGGTCTATCTACTCCAGCACCACGTCTGGGAGACTGATAGGGCCATTTCATTTGGGTCATTGTTTTTGGGTCTGCAGGGTCAAAAAAAGGTCCTGCCTCCACAACGGCCACGTTAAAACCAGCGTCTGCAAGTTGTTTAGTCGCCATACCACCGCCTGCACCGGAGCCTACGATAATCACATCATATACCTCAGAAGATTCTTTAATTTGCATAGAAATTAAGTTTGATTCCCGTAATTTATGAAATTATTGTTTGCTATTCGCTTTCGCGAAAGCGGAATCACGCAAAAAACCAATAATCAGTTACTGGCTTTTTACCCCAAGACTCCAGTAGCGCTTTTATTTCTTTTTTTCCATCTGGAGAGGAAACCACAATCATAACCTGTGCATTATCTATAGTTGGGATATCCTCAAAAGATTGCATACGCACATCATAAATATCTTTTCCTATTTGTTTTTCATTATTGGAAACCCAGTGAAAAGTATCAGTATAGGATTGAATGATTTTTGCCATATCCTTTCCGTTTCTGCCAGCTCCCCATAGGACTAAAGGTCTTGATTTATCTCTGTCTATTTCATAAAAGAATTGCATTTTTAACTCAAAATAACGATTGTCTTTGTACTCTTCCCAAGTGCGCGAAATACGATTAGAGCGGTCTCGCCAGTGATGTAATATCACATCGATACCGTGTACTATAAGTCTGTGGCGATACATTCTAAAACAGAGGTCATAATCTTCTGGATAAATAATAGGGTCAAAAGCACTTACGGCATCAAAATCTTCTTTGTGTATCATCCAGCAATGAGAAGGTATCACACACTCTTTATAAATCTGTTGGTAATGCGTACTTGTTCTTGCTACTTCATTAAGCCATCGTTCGTATCGTAAAAAACCATCGCCCACTTCGCCTTCGTCTACAAAGTGTTCGGTTCCTCCAGCAATCACGTGACCCTTACCGTATTTGTGCCACTCATCTACTAAAATCTGGATTTTATAATCTGGCATTTTATCGTCACTATCCATTCGGTTAATCAGAGTGCCTTTTACCTCTTTATACCCATACTGTAACGTAGGGATAAGTTTAGGGGTGTCACTATGAAAAACACGTATTCTGGAATCGGCTTTAGCAAAAGCATCTAAAATCTCAGGAGTAGCATCTGTACTATGGTCATTTACTGCAATAAGTTCCCAGTTTTGATAGCTTTGCGCAATGATAGAGTTGATGCAATCGTGCAAATAGGGAGCCGTGTCCTTAACGGCCATAATAATGGAGACAAGAGGTGTGTTTATTGCCAAGATTTCGGGAGGTTTTTTTTTATTTCAATGCTGTCAAAAGTACTACTTTCTCGAGCACCGTGTTGGATAACCCAATCGGCAGTTTTTTGCAATCCTTCACCTAAAGATATTTCAACAGTAGGGGAGAATACGGCTTTAAATTTGCTGTGGTTGGAATAGGCATGAACCACCTCTTCCCGTTGCTCAAGATGATGGATAGTGATTTCTTGTTGCATGGCAGTACCTACTTCTTTTGCCAATTCATTTACCGTGTGATGGTTGTCTGAGCCTATGTTAAAGATTTTGTTTTTTGCTTTCGCGAAAGCATAACTAGAAGCAATATAGGGCGCCACATCATCTATATAAGTAAAGGCTCTAGTTTGTTCTCCATCACCAAAAATAGTCAGGTCTTCTTCTTTAAGGAGTTGATTCATAAATATACCCACCACATTACGGTATTTGTCACCTATATTTTGATGCGGGCCGTACACATTATGAGGACGGAAAATAATATAATCTAAGCCAAACATTTTTTGTGCATTCTCGAGATCTTGCTCAACGGCATATTTTGCAATGCCATAAGGGTCTTCTGGCTGAGGTTTTTGAGATTCTTTAAGGGGTAGTTCTTGAGTGCCATATACCGCAATAGAACTGGTAAATATAAAGCACTTGATATTGTGATTCACAGATGCATTGATCAGGTTGATACTGCCTATGAGATTATTCTCATAATTAAATTTTCTGATAAAATGGCTCAATCCTTCAGCAGCATAGGCGCCTAGATGGTATACGTAATCGAAGTTGTAGCTTGCAAAAATTGTATTGACTAATGCGGTATTGGTAATAGATCCCTCTATAAATAGAGAATCTTTGGGAATATTCGCAGTAGTCCCACCAGAAAGATCATCTAAGATAACGACCTTGTGGTTCATTGCTAATAAATACCTAGCGACGTGGCTTCCTATAAAGCCTGCACCGCCAGTGACAAGTGAGGTAATTTGCATACTGCAAAATTAAGGTTTTGGGAGGAGCTTCCTAAATGAACTCAAGGCGCATTTCAAAAACCGGCCTATTGGCGCACCAGAGTAAGCAAAAACACTCTTTATTCTTAGCGCTTACTAGTCCGTGCCTGCTTAAAATATTTAATAGGAGGGAAGAGCATTCCAAATGACTCACCATCTTCTTTACCTAGATGTTTGTGGTGCATTTTATGGGCTCTTCGTAAGGCCTTTCCGTACCAACCATTTGCATTTCTAAATAGTTTAAAGCGCTGGTGGATAAAAATGTCGTGTACTCCAAAATAGGCAGCACCATAAGCAAAAATACCGAGGCCAATAGGCAATCCAGCCCAAACGCCTTCATATCTCCACAGTAAAAAGCATCCAATAGAAACGAGCGCATAAAAAATAAAGAAGAGATCATTTTTTTCCCACCACGAGTTGTTTTTTTTATGATGATGGTCCTGATGTAGCGACCATAAAAAGCCGTGCATCACATATTTATGTGTGAACCACGCCATAAATTCCATAAAAACAAAAGTCATTAGAAAAATGAAAATCCAAAGAAATATCTGCATTGTAGTAAGGGTGTTCTTAGATAAGGTTTAAACGATATTTTACATAACTGCGGGCAAGAAGACTTGCTTTTACATAATCCGGAACACGTACCCGAGTATTTTTAATTTCTTTAGAAGGAACGCGCTTAAGTTTTGTAAGCAACTTTTTATAATACCTAAAGGCAGTATACACTCCAAATTTAGCTTCGATGGGGAGTCTGTTAATTCCTTCTAGGCCTTTAGCAAAATCTTCTTCTATATCTGCGATGATTTTTTGCTTGGAGGCTTCGTCTAGTTCGGCAAGATTGGTATTTGGAAAATAGGTACGGCTTAAGCCTTCAAAATCTGCTTTAAGGTCTCGTAAGAAATTTACTTTTTGAAAAGCAGAACCCAAACTCATAGCATTCTCTTTGAGAGAATCGTATTTCTCTTTATCACCTTGTACAAAAACCGTAAGGCACATTAAACCTACAACATCTGCACTTCCATATATATAATCTTTATACTCTGCATCTGTTAGGTAATCTGATTTAGTCAAATCCAAACGCATACTCTTCATGAAAGAAGCTACGTGCGCTTTATCTATATCATATTTATGATAGGTTTCTTGAAATGCATTAAGAATAGGGTTGAGACTAATTTTATCTGCTAAGGCATTTTCTAAGTCTTGCTCAAAACGTTCAAAGAGGACTGGCTTGTTATATTCATGAAATGAGTCTACAATCTCATCTGCAAAGCGTACAAATCCATAAATATTATAGATATCCTGCCTAATACTTGAAGAGAGCATCTTTGTGGCACTGGCAAAGGAAGTACTATAAGATTGAGTTACAACCTTAGCACAGCTTCTGGATACAGTATCAAATAGTGATTTCATAGACGTTAGTTGTTTTTAATGATAAGTTGTGCAGTTAATTTTCCAGAGATGAGCGAAGGAGGGACACCAGGTCCCGGAACTGTTAACTGACCAGTAAAATACAAATTTTTAACTTTTTTACTCTTTAATTTTGGTCTTAAAAATGCTGTTTGTCGTAAAGTGTTAGCCATACCATAGGCATTTCCTTTATAAGAGTTGTATTCTGAAATAAAGTCATTTACGCAAAAAGACTCTTTAAATTCAATATGATTTGTAAAATCCTGCCCGCTTAATTTTTCCATACGAGCCATAATAATATCGAAATATTGTTCTCTTAATACAGGAGTGTCTTCTACCCCAGGAGCAATAGGAATTAAAAAAAAGCCATTTTCTTTTCCTGCGGGTGCCATGTTTTTATCTGTAACTGAAGGGAAGTTTGCATAAAAAAGGGGTTCTTCTGGCCATTTACCTTCATCGTATATGGTTCTGGCGTGTTCGGTAAAATCGGTGTCAAAAAATAGATTGTGATGCGCTACTTTTTCAAACTTCTTGTCAAAACCTACATAAAACAGTAGTGAAGACGGGGCAAAAACACGCTTCTCCCAATAGTCTTCAGAGTACATACGATATTGTTTGTCTAACAATGTTTCAGTATGATGATAATCTGCTCCGGATAGGACAATATCGCTTTCGCGAAAGCTTCCGTTTACTTCTACACCGAGTGTAACTCCTTGCTCAACAACTATTTTATTTACGTTACTGTCTGTATGCATAACGACTCCCAGAGACTGGGCAAGGGCAATCATGCCTTTAATTACCTCGTGCATTCCTCCTTGAGGATGCCAGGTACCTAAGCCGAAATCTGCATAATTCATAAAACGATAAAAGGCTGGCGTTTTACTAGGTTTTGCACCAAGAAACAAAACAGGGAATTCTAGAATGGAAACAAGTTTCTCATTTTTAAAATCTCTACGAACATCATCACTAATGGTCTTGAAAAATTGATTTACTCTAACTGCTGTAGATGGAGTTACTAACTCAAATGGAGATAAGCCTGGCTTATTGACAATATCATTGATAGCAATGTTATAATTAGTAGCTGCTTTAGCAATAAATTTCTGAAGTTTTTTTGAACTTCCTTTTTCTATTCGTTCAAATTCTCTAGCTATTTTTTCTAAAGTATCGCCTATAGTCACAATTTCATCTGCAAACCATACTTGATATGCTGGATTGAGCTTGGTTAAGGTGTAATAATCTGATGCCTTTTTGTTAAAGTCATTAAAGAAATTTTCAAATACATCTGGCATCCAGTACCAACTGGGTCCCATGTCAAAGGTGAAACCCTTCTTTTTGAGTTGTCTGGCACGACCACCAAGCGTACTGTTTTTTTCAAATATCTGCACCTTATGGCCGGCTTGGGCGAGATAACTAGCAGCAGCAAGGGATGAAAATCCTGAACCAAGGATAGTTATGGTTTTAGGCATACTTTAATTGTTTCTTTTGGATTGTATTTACAAATTCGCGTATGCTCATCATTATTTTTACGTTTGTTGGGGTAGTAGTTTCATTTAAATGTGCAGTCTGAGCGCCCAAAACATATAGGTCTAATTGCTGATCTCCAAAAATCGAATTAAAGTCTTCAAAATATTGTGGAATTTCTTCCAAAAGTGGTTGAACCGTAAAATAGGTTACAAAAGAAAGGTTAGGGTGATTGATGGATAGATATTTTAGATTTTCCAGCATAATGCTTTGACCTAAATAAATTACTTTGTGGCCTCTTGCGACAATCTCATAGTTAAGGAAAAGTAAACCTAATTCGTGTATTTCATTTTCCGGAAGGAAGAGGGCATAGGTCTTATCATGCAAAGGTGAAACAGTGCGTTGCATCTTTTCGATATTGGTAAGGATTTTCTGTTTAATCAGGTTAAATATAAAGTGCTCGTGAGATGGATTAATGGTGTCTGTTTGCCACAAGAGCCCTATCTCTTGTAATAAAGGGACAAATACTTCATAAAAAATTTTTCCAAAATTATTAGTCTCAAGTAAACTGTTGAATGTTTTGTAGAATAGATTTTGGTCAAAATTCATCATTGAAATTTTGAAAGAATTGATTGCATGGCTTTCATTAGAAAAACCTTTGTTAGCAACAATCTCCGCTACAATATTTGCTATTTCTTTGGAGGAGTTTTGAGCAATTTTGGATATTTTATAATTATTCTTAAGAAGGAAAACTACATTAAGTAACTTTTGAAGATCGCTTAAGGCGTAGGTTCTAATATTAGTCTCCGTTCGTATGGGTTCAAGAAGATTGTAACGCTTTTCCCAAATACGAATAGTATGAGCCTTGATTCCGCTTAAACTCTCAAGGTCTTTTATGCTAAATTTTGTTTTTACTACGTTGGTCATAACCGACATTTGATACAAAGTTAATTAATAAAATATTTTTGTTTAACAATATAGCGTTAAATTTTAAACAAAATGAAAAATATAGATGAAATGAGAATCTGTTTTTGATAGAAGAATGGCTTAACGCTCGTCACATTAGGAGGAACCTAGCGGCTCTTTTTTTCTTATAATAAAAGCTCAGTCAATTAAGACTAATCTTTTACTTGTGCCGGGAATGGGAGTTCGTTTTGATGAGCCTATCGACTCCCTTGCGCTTGTCACACTACCAGGAACCTAGTGGCTCTTTTTTTTTTATAAAAAAAGCTCAATCAATTAAGACTAAGCTTTTTTACTTGTACCGGGAATGGGAGTTCGTTTTGATGTGCTTATCGACTCGCTTAACGCTCGTCACACTAGGGGGAACCTAGTGGCTCTTTTTTTTCATAAAAAAAGCTCAATCAATTAAGACTAAGCTTTTTTACTTGTACCGGGAATGGGAGTCGAACCCACACGCCACTAGGACACACGGCCCTCAACCGTGCCTGTCTACCAATTCCAGCACCCCGGTAAACACATTTATAAAGTAAAAAAGCCGTGCACTATGTGACGACTTTTTGTGACCTGGCTGGGGCTCGAACCCAGGACCCTCTCCTTAAAAGGGAGATGCTCTACCAACTGAGCTACCAGGTCTTTTCCTGAATGCGGGTGCAAATATACAGCCATTTAATTTATAATTCAAAAGCTTTTTAAAATTAATTTGATGAATATTATGGCGTAACCAAATATCTTTGCACTTCAAAAATAAATAAGACAATGAATATTTTTTTAATGGGCTATATGGGTTCTGGTAAAAGCAATGTAGGTAGGGAATTAGCTCTGATACTCGGATATAATCTAGTCGATTTTGACACCTACATTGAGTCCAATGAGGGAAGAACAATTTCAGAAATATTTGAAGTTAAGGGAGAAATATATTTTAGGAAAAAGGAATCAGAATATTTAAAACAATTAATAGCTTCTAAAACCGAAAATACAGTGATTGCTTTAGGAGGTGGAACGCCCTGTTATGGGACTAATCTTGAACAGATTAAAAATACCGGCTCTTTAATATTATATCTAAATACATCCGTGCAGGAACTCACTGCACGTCTTTGGACTGAACGTTCCAAGAGACCTTTAATTCAAGGTCAAGAATCTAAAGAAAATTTAGAAGTATTTATTAGGAAGCATCTATTTGAAAGAGCTTTTTATTATAATCAAGGCACACATAGTATCAAAACGGAGGATAAAGCTACTACCGAAATTGTTCAAGAGATTATTACTTTATTATTCTAAGACTGCCATGTCGTTTCCTTTTCTAAAAATAACCTTTACTGATTCATTAAGTGATGTGCTTAATGATACGCCTTTAAAATCTGCTTTAACTGGATATTTTTTATGATTTCTATTGATAAGAACAGCTGTCTTAAATCGTTTCAACGGTACTTGTAAAAAATGTTGCACCGCATAAACAAGAGTCGTCCCTGAATTGAGTACATCATCAATTAACACAATAGATTTGCCACTATATTCCTCTGGATTAAGACTTGTATTAATCGTTCCCAATGGACTTTTTTTGTTAAGCTCTACTTTGCAAAGCGTCGTGTTAAAAGGAGCAATTTCCTGCAATACAGCTTCTAGACGTAAAGCAAATTTATAACCGTTATCAGCTATTCCAGCAAGCACAACTTCCTTTTCATTTACATTGCTTTCATAAATTTGGTACGCAATACGCTTCGTTTTGTGACCTATTGCCTTATGGTCAAGTATTTTTTCAAGTTTCACTTTCATAGCTATCTAATTAATAGGAAATATAAATATTATTCTTCACTATCTGCCCTAAAAAAGCTGTCGTTATCATAAACATCTTCTATATCCCTGCGATCTTTTTTGGTAGGTCTCCCAGAACCTTTTTTTCTGTAATAATCTTTTGAAAATTTAAGTAAATCTAATTTCTCTAAATTTTCTTTTGGAGTTATGTCTTTTCTATAGATGTCTACAAGTTTAGCCCCTAATCTACTTTCAGGAAGGTCAAGAATTTGAAGGACATAGTTTATTTGGTTTTTACGAACGTTTATAATGTCCATAGGATATACATTTCTACTCGGTTTTACTATAGTGTCATTTACTTTGATTTGCCCTTTTTTTACTGCAGTAGTAGCAATAGAGCGTGTCTTAAAATACCTTGTACACCATAAATATTTATCTATCCTCATACTTGATTGCTACGTAAACACGTTAATGTCTTGCTAAATTGTGGCAAAAATACATCAAAATTGTATCTTGCAATAAAAATTAGAAAAATGAAAACAAGAAACTATCTGCGGTTAATGGGAATCTTACTCATTGCAGCCTCTTGTCAAAGTGAAGATGAAAATGCGCCCATATCTGTAGAGTTAAGAGATAGAGGGGAGCAATCTATAGCGGATAATGAATTACTTATGGAGTATTTTCAAACGCACTTTTACAATTACGAAGATTTTGAAGCTAACGACCCCAATTTTGATAACAAAATTGTAATCGACACGATTGCTGGAGAAAATCAAGGTAAACAATCGATATGGGATAGGCCTGAGCTAAGAGCAATAACTTACGATCGATTTGACGCCTCTAATACGCTTTATGTGCTTGATGCAAGAGAAGGAGTAGGTGAAGTAGCTACTTATGCAGATTCTACCTTAGTAACTTATACTAGTTATAACTTATATGGTGCTACTTTTGATAATGCACAAACTCCAATATGGTTTAATCTTACTGCAACCATTGATGGTTTTGCTAGAGGTGTTTCTGGCAGTAGAGGGGGATCAGGCTTTTCTATAAACCCTGATGGTACTGCTAGTTTTGGAAATGATTTTGGCGTAGGAGCTATATTTATACCGAGTGGTTTGGGATTTTTTGCCGCTCCTCCTAATAATAATATAGAAATATATGGATCACTTGTTTTCGAATTTGAAATTTATGATCGTATAATAACCGATCACGACGGTGATGGTATTCTAACTATTGATGAAGATATTAATAATAACCAATTCTTTTTTGATGATGAAGATAATACAGACGGAGACGCCGTAAATAATTTTAGAGATGCAGATGATGATAACGATGGCGTGGAAACCAGATCAGAAATTGTTATGATCACCGAGACCATTATTAATGATGATGGTGAAGAAGAAGAAGTTGAAGTTTTTCAATCCTTTTTGGATACTGATGGTGATGGTGTGAGTAATCATTTGGATGATGATGATGATGGCGATGGTATTGATACTGTAGATGAGATAAATGTAAATTTTAATACTGGTGAGATTACTTTTCCAGACACAGACGGAGATGGAACTCCAGATTATTTAGATCCAGATTCTTAAAGAAAATAATTTACGCTTTCGCGAAAGCGCACTCAATGGACATAAAAAAAGCAGCCTACTGGCTGCTTTTTTTATACCTCAATAGTTTTTAATTTTTATCATCTTTTCCTAAAATGTAGGAAACGCTCAGTATCCATTGCGAAGGTCTGGAATCTACTACAAAACCAAAATCTTGAACGTTGGTGTCAGAAAGGACATTATTTTCTTGAAACGCTCCCTCATAACGCAAATCCAAACCTAACCTACCTAGTTGCAACCCAGCACCAAGTTGATATCCTACAGTAAAGCTATTTTCTGGATCCTCAATACCTATTCCTATGCCACTAATATCATTATCTAAAATAAGTTGGAATGACGGCCCAGCTTTAAGATTTAAGGGACCAGCAATGTCAAACCCAAGTAAAACAGGTATGTCTATTTTAGATAGAGAATAATCTACACTGGTGGTGTCTTCAAACTCTGAATTTAGTTGCGTATAAACAAGTTCCGGTTGAATAAAAATACCTAGAAGCTTAAATTTAGCAAAACCACCTACATGAAAACCTACTCTATTCTCAGAATCGACAACGTTATTGGTGAACTCAGAGAAAGTACTAAGGCCACCTGTTGATCCAAAGTTAAGACCTCCCTTAAGACCAAGTTTTGCACTTTGACCAAAAGAGATAGATGTAGCAGTTACAAGAAATAGTAGAATGGTTAACTTTTTCATAATTGAGATATGTAAAAATTTATATAAAGACAAAAAATAAGACAACTTGTTACAGTCTTTCTTCTATAGTACTGTAAACGTATAAGTTATTGATTTATTTTCTGTTAATTACTTTTTGAGCAGCACCGTGTATCGCAGCTGCATTCAAACCGTACTTTTCCATAAGTTGGGCTGGTGTTCCACTTTCTCCAAAGGTGTCTTTAGTAGCAACAAATTCTTGAGGCGTAGGCTGACTTTGAGCAAGTTCTCTTGCTACACTTTCTCCGAGTCCTCCTAAGAAATTATGCTCTTCTGCAGTGACGATACATCCTGTTTTCTTAACACTCTTAATAATTGCATCTGCATCCAAGGGTTTAATAGTGTGTATGTTAATTACATCTGCTGTAACACCTTGTTCCTTAAGCTCTTTTGCGGCTTCAAGTGCTTCCCATACAAGGTGTCCGGTTGCTACAATAGTCACATCGTTTCCTTCTTGTAGCTGTACTGCTTTCCCTATTTCAAAAGTTTGATTATCTGGCGTAAAGTTAGCGACTTTAGGACGTCCAAATCTCAAATAAACAGGTCCTTTATGTGCAGCAATCGCTATTGTCGCGGCTTTGGTTTGGTTGTAATCACAAGTGTTAATAACAGTCATACCTGGAAGCATTTTCATCAGGCCTATGTCTTCTAGTATTTGATGGGTTGCGCCATCTTCTCCTAGCGTAAGTCCTGCGTGAGAAGCACATATTTTTACGTTCTTGCCTGAGTATGCTATACTTTGTCTAATCTGGTCATACACACGACCTGTAGAGAAGTTTGCAAAGGTTCCTGTAAACGGTATTTTGCCTCCTATGGTCATTCCTGCGGCCAGCCCCATCATATTAGCTTCTGCGATTCCTACTTGAAAAAAACGCTCTGGGTGATTCGCTTTAAAGGCGTCCATTTTAAGTGAACCAGTTAGGTCAGCGCAAAGCGCAACAACATTTTCATTTGCTTTGCCTAGTTCTTCTAGACCTGCTCCAAAACCTGATCTCGTATCTTTACTTCCTGTGTTTTCGTATGTTTTCATTCTGAAATATTGGTTGTTATTAGTTACGCTTTGGCGAAAGCGTAAAACATCAAGTTTTAATAATCTCCTAAAGTTTCTGCATTTTGAGCAAGACCTATGGCTAATTGCTCATCGTTGGGTGCTTTACCGTGCCAGGCGTGAGTGTGCATCATAAAATCCACACCATTGCCCATTACCGTGTGCATTAATACACATACCGGCTTTCCTTTTCCAGAAAGTGTTTTTGCTTCCTGCAATCCCGCAATGATGCTTTGCATATCATTACCTTGTTTAATGTCTAATACCGACCATCCAAAAGCTTCAAACTTTGCTTGCATGCTACCTAGTGCAAGTACATCATCTGTACTACCATCTATCTGCTGGCCATTAAGATCCACCGTTACAATAATATTATCAATCTTGTTTGCCGCGGCATACATTATGGCTTCCCAGTTCTGTCCTTCCTGTAATTCACCATCTCCCATAAGCGCATAAACAGTATGACCGCAACCATTTAGTTTCTTTGCCTCGGCTGCACCTAAGGCTACACTAACTCCTTGTCCTAGCGAACCAGAAGCTATACGAACTCCAGGTAAGCCCTCGTGGGTAGTAGGGTGTCCTTGCAAACGCGTATTAAGAAGTCTAAAAGTATTAAGCTCTTCAACTGGGAAGTACCCAGAACGCGCTAGCACACTGTAAAAAACAGGAGAAATATGTCCGTTGGATAAAAAGAAGAGATCTTCTCCTAATCCGTCCATATCGAACCCATCTTTACGGTCCATTATTTCTTGATAGAGTGCCACAAAAAATTCTGCACATCCAAGAGAACCGCCAGGATGACCTGAATTAACCTTGTGTACTTGTCTTAAAATATCCCTACGCACCTGTTTTACAAGGTCTTCGAGCTTTTTAATATCTGCCATGAGTATCGTTTATTTTATGATATCAAAAATAGTTTTTTTGCCTCCGGTAGTCAATGGAGTTTACGGCAGTTTATTAACTAAAAACAATAAGTAGTAAACAATTGAGAGTTTAAACTACACGGTCCATATTAGAAACAAGTGTTTCTATAAATTTTGTAATTGGTGCTTTGATCATCATAGACATCATAGAATTAAACTCGCCCTCAAACACTAATCCTACTTCGCTTCTTTGAGCATCTATTGCTGCAATGTTTCCAGTAAGTGTAAATGGTAATTTGTCACTAGCAGCTCCTAGTACAATCTTTGAGTGCGGAGTTCCTTCTTTTAAGTCCAATACAATTTCTGGCATTCCTTTTAATGCAAAAAGAAAACGCGTTTCATTAATTTTTTCAAATCGAGTATTCTCAGGCATTAGCGTTTCAAAATTCTCAATATTCGTTAAAAAATTGTATATCGTTTCTGCAGATTGCTCTACTATTTTGGAAGGACTTTCTAGATTCATAATAAGTGTTTATAGTGTGGTCTATCCCCAATTAGCAGGGTCTTTTCGCCAGTTTTCTAAGGTTTCAATTGCTTCTGTTGTTATGTATTTTGTTTCTGCCGCTTGCTCTAATAAATGACTGTAGTCACTTAAGGTATGAAGAGTAGTATTTGCTTTTGCAAAAGCGCTAACACTTTTCTCAAACCCATAGGTAAAAATGGCAAGCATTCCTTTTACTGTAGCTCCAGCTTCTTCTAAAGCATCTACAGCTTTCAGGCTGCTCATCCCTGTGCTAATCAAGTCTTCTATCACTACAACAGTGCTCCCAGGTTCTAAATGTCCTTCAATTTTATTTTGACGACCGTGCTTTTTGGCTTCAGGACGTATATACACAAAAGGAAGGTTTAGATAGTCTGCAACAAGCATCCCAATACCAATAGCCCCTGTAGCAACACCAGCAATAGCCTCTGGCTTACCATAGAGTCCCTCAACTTGTTTAGCCATCTCTTGGTGTATATAGTTGCGAATTGTAGGATACGATAAAGTAATTCTGTTATCACAATAGATGGGAGATTTCCATCCGGATGCCCATGTAAAAGGGTCTTGTGGTTGTAATTTAATTGCATTAATTTGCAGCAATAATTCGGCAGTTTTTTTAGCCGTTTCTTTGTCTAAAATCATACTGCAAATGTATAAAGTTTTTGTGAATGATATCCCCATTATTCTATCTACTGAAAAGGATATTGGGAATACTTATAAATCCATCCCTCTTAAGAAGGCAAAGTTCAAGCGCATTATAAGAAAGATTGCAAATGGAGAGATGTTTTATGTTAATCTTTATCATAAAGATGAAGAGAAACTTCTTAAGTTTTTAAAGAAAAAATTACCGGTAGTGGTTGCTGGAGGAGGTCTGGTGTACAATGATAAAAAAGAGATTCTTTTTATCTATCGTAACAAAAAATGGGATCTTCCTAAGGGTAAAATGGAGAAGGATGAGGATATTAGATCTTGCGCCATAAGAGAGGTGCAGGAGGAGACAGGTGTGCAAGATGTGACCATAAAAAAGTATATCACTACAACGTATCATGTCTTTAAGCGCAACGAGAAGTTTAAACTTAAAGAAACTTTCTGGTACGAAATGCATACCTCGCACAAGGGTGTGCTAGTACCTCAAGAAAATGAAGGTATCAAAAAAGTAAAATGGAAAGATTTCCAGAAAACACAAAAAGCCTTGAACAAGTCTTACGAAAACATCAAATTGCTCTTCCCCAAAGAATACCTAACGAAGCATCCTAAAGATGGGGTAGCGTAAATGCGCTTGCTCATAATTTTCTGACTGTTTATGTAACCAAGATAATTGGGCATATGCGTTTTGCGCAAACTGAGGTTCCGCCTTCTTTTTAGCTTCAAAAGCTGTCTTCAAGTCTTCATTTTCTTCTAACAATTGGGCCGCTTTGTCTTCCCAGACATAAGGCGAGAATCCTTCTTTTTGTTGTAAAATGGTGTCAAAGTAATTCCAGTTAAAAAAACTGTCATTAGCTTCTGGTTCTAGAGTTTCTAACAAATAACGCAAGCCTCTTTTATTGTCTTCTATAGGAACAATGTATCCTCCTTTTAAAACGGTTATTTCTTCTTGAGTCGTTTTTATGCTTGTACCATAATGCGGGTAATGCCCTTCATAAGCATTGCGATAAGTGTCATAATTTTCGATATGATACACCTCTGCCATAAACGTAGTGTCACGTTTGAGTTGGTCAAACATTATCTTGTTTTCTCGCAATTTCAGAGCAATATTGCGGTAACCCCTTGGGATGACATAGGCTTTGGGGACAGTGATTTCTTTGGTGGGTTTAAAATGATTGTAATAAGTTACTTCTTTTTCAAATGGCAGGCTTCTGTCATATTTTAAACGTTGCTTACCTGTTACTTCGCTGGGTATCATCTTTCCTTCGTATCCTAAGAAGTTGAGGGTTGATGTTTTAGAACTGTCTATGGCAAATGTGATAGGGTAGGTGTCCGCTCTCGCGAAAGCGTTAAACGCATTTTCCCTCAGTAATTTAATTTTTTCACCTTCTTGTTCGGTAACAGCAATAGCACTTTTCAGAAGTTCATAGGTGCCTTCTACTCTGGGTTTATACGGTTTAAGCATATGGGTTTCTACCATAAGGCCTATGGTGTTCCAGAGACTCGTATATCCTGTAGAGTAGCGTGGGTGGTCATAAAACTGACTAAAGCCTTCTTCTGGAACACGGTTAAATACATTCACATAAGGAGTGATATCCCAATCTTTTTCCTTTAAATCTCTTTCTAAGGCAGGTTGAAAATCATTGTTTAGAAACTCGCCTAAAACCCCTCCAAGTTTATTATGCTGAGTGAATAAATGAGTTAGCGTATATTGATAATCTGCACCATTACTTACGTGATTATCTATAAAAACATCTGGTTTTACAAGATGAAAAATCTCTGTAAAGGCTTGGCTGTTTTTAGTATCGTTTTTTATGAAATCTCTATTGAGGTCGTAGTTGCGTGCATTGCCTCTAAAGCCATAGGCCTCAGGTCCATTTTGATTGGTTCGGGAGGTGCTGTTTCGGTTTAAGGCTCCTCCAATATTGTATACTGCAATCGCACCTATCCAAGTGTTCTTAGGAGCTTCAATTTTACCTAGAGCAAGGTCGCGCATAAGCATCATAGTAGCATCTATCCCGTCTGATTCTCCAGGGTGAATACCATTATTGATAAGGATGCGACGTACATCCTTATTTTTAGAAAACTCACTTTCTAATGAGCGATTAGGATTAAAACTTATTAAAGTGAGTGGATGCCCACTATCCGTTGTTCCTACTTCATAGGTTTTAATGGATACAAAAGCTTTGTCTAATGCTTTATAATATTGAACCACCTCCTCATAGGTAGGTGTTTGTGTGCCATTACTGTTTTCGAATAGGGTTTTGAATTCTTTATTTTCTGGGTTGTCTACGGTTTCTCCACAAGCGATAAGAATTAAAGAAAATAGGGTGAGAAAAAGATACTTCATAAGTAAATAAATGATGCAATGGTTATTTATGGGGTCGATCAATTATTGCAGAGTGACCCGATTTATTTAATTATTAGACCGCGAAAATTTTTGTAAAAAAAAACTCGACACATGCGTGTCGAGTTTTTTCAATGTAACTTGTTCTTATTACTGCTTTATAATACGCTTTACAACGCTACTATCATCAGTGCTTATTGTTGCAAAATAAACACCAGTAGGATATTTATCAAGTGAAACTTGTATTTGAGAATCAACATCTGTCATGTCAATATTTTCCAAAACACGTCCATTAAGATCTGTAATTGTAAGTTGAGATAATGCAATATTTGCACTATTATTAATGTTTACAAAATCTTTTGTTGGGTTAGGAGAAACGCTTATAGTATTCTCTAGTGCAAAATCACCTACCCCTAAGAATTCTCCGTCGATAACTACATTATCAAATGCAAACCCATCATCTGTAACAGAAGAATCAGAACCAAAAAGAACTCTTATTGTTACTGTTGCTTCACCTTGTAATCCATCAAGAGTATGGGTAGCGGTAACATAACCTCCACTTCCATTTGTAGTAGAATCTCTACCTGTCCATCCATCACCACCATCTGGTAAACCAGCTACACTACCATCATTGTACCAGTTTTCTGGATCTCCTTCTCCTCCAACATTAATCCAGGTTGTACCGCCATCTGTAGAAGATTGTAATACAGCACCATCCCAACTAAATTCAGAATTCCACCAAATATCCATAGAGATTGATGGATCTGCCATTGCATTAGTGAAGTCAAAAACAGGGCTTACTACAGCCTCTACTGTTGAGATTGTGTAATCTCCATCTAAGACTGTTGCCCAAGCATTGTCTCCATCTGAAGCGCCAATAATTACGGCAGCTGCAGGTGTGCCTAGTTCCCATAACGGGCCGTCTGGAGCTGTCCAGTCACCATCTCCATCTTCAAAACTTTCAACATAAGGGAAAGTGTCAACAGCTTGCGCATTAACAGTTAAAACTGCTAAGCATAAAAAAGCTGTAATTGAGAGTAAATTTTTTTTCATAAGATTGTTTTTAAATGATTAATTTTTTGTTAAAAAGTTCGATTTAGCGCCGAAGATAATAAAAATAAATAAAGATAACTAGTTTTATTACTCAGATTACTAAGAATACTCAATGATGTTAGGTAGCTACGGTCTATTCAATTTGAAATAAATCAATTCTGTCATTGTTATTTACAACAACAATGCATTTCTTTTCTTTCCTATTTAACAACTCCATATTTTTTACATTCTTGGATGCGACAAAACCGCTTTTTGTCATAGGGATACTTGAAAATTGTCCTGCTCCGTTTCCTTTTAAAACAATTCCGTTACTAGCATCGTTTCTAGGTGTTTCAACTTCTGACTCATATAAATTTCCCGCTAATACGGCATCTAAAAAACCGTCATTATCTATATCTTGAACAAGAATATCATTAACAGAAGATAACTGCGTCATTCTAGGGAGTTCCTTAATACTCCATGATTCATTTTGTTTATTTTCTATATAAATAGTTGCAAAAGTCTTTGCTTGAAGGTGTAATGCATTTTCCAGTTGCTTTTCTCCTAGGATATCAAATATACTAGCTTTTGCAAACGCATCATAGGTTTGAAACTTCTCCTTAATGAAAGGCATTTGTTGTGAAGAACATTCTCTTCCCCGTAATGGATATTGTTTACCATCGTTAACGTAAGAAAGGACGATATCTCCCGTATTATTATTGTCAAAATCATCAAAGTAAATATCAAAAGTATTATCCGGACCAGCTTGGTATTTATAGTTCTGTCCTAGATTCCCTGCTAGATAATCCATATCTCCATCATTGTCAAAATCTCCCTGTGCTAGACTAAACCACCATCCTTGTGTATTGTCTAAACCTAATTCTTGAGTGTAATCTGTAAATTGCGTACTGTTATTCTTTAATGCAATAATTGGCATCCATTCCCCTGCAACCAATAAATCTTGCTTTCCATCATTATCAAAATCTGTCCACAAAGCTGACGTCACAAGTCCTGGTGTGACTAATTGCGGTGCAATATCTCGTGTTACATCTTCAAATACTCCCTTTTTGTTTTCTAAAAGATAGCTACGTGGAGCTTTTGGATATGCGCCTGGAACAACCCGTCCTCCAATAAACAGATCTAAATCTCCATCATTATCATAATCCCCTGGCAGAACACAAGCACCACTTGTTATCATTTTAGGCAAAGATGTAAGACTTTTAGAGAAAATACCTTCTCCATTATTGAGATATAATCGATCTTGAAGGGCTTCACTATTAGGAGCATATTCGTTTCCTCCGCTTACGACATATAGGTCTAGATCGCCATCATCATCACTGTCAAAAAAAGTAGCGGCTACATCTTCACTATGTCTATTAGAATTTAAAAATGTATTATTTATTGCGGTAAATGTGCCATCATTTTTATTTTGAGTATATAGTTGACCAGTAAGTCCCTTAGCTCCTCCAAGGAAGATGTCATCCAAGCCGTCATTATTTATATCTCCTACAGCGCTGGCCGGGCCTTGATTTGACAATTTATGAGGTAACAAAATTTCTTTTTCAAAATCATTGAATTCATTTTCTTCGTGAGTATAACCGATTCCACTTTGACGGGTAACATTAGTCATTTGTTGTACTACTGTTTTTTTGATTGGGCGGTCTATTTTGGTGGCCTCCTTATAATTAATCGATAAAGTCTGATTCGTTTTTATATTGATTAATTGCTGTTCCTTACCATCGGGCCATAAGACATCTACAGTATCAATCTTTTTTATATTTCCCACCCCAAAATGTAGCATATCTTCTACAGAGGATAGATACCCTCTACTTAAGTAATGTTCTTTCATTTGTAATTTACTATTCTTTCTTATAGTAATACGGGTGCCTAATCCAGATGTATTATTATCATTGCCGTTAACATTAAAACGAATATAATTAGAACCATCTCTTTGTTCAGCATTGTTCTGGTAGATAAAAGCAGGACTATCTATATTAGATATGACAAGGTCTAAATCTCCGTCATTATCCAGATCAGCATAAGATGCTCCATTGGAATATGATAAATGGGTTAGCCCCCAATCTTCTGTTTTGTCCGAAAAACGAATACTTCCTTCATTTTTAAAAATGTAGTTTTTTAGCTGTACTTCAGGCATTTCCTTTAATATTTTTTGGATATAATAATCTTCATCTTTGGACGAATGGGACAATGAGTCCAATAAAGCCTTTTTTCTCTTCACAAAATCATTATTTCTAGCTTCTTTTCTTAAACCATTGGTGACTAATAAATCTTGGGTTCCATCATTGTCAAAATCTGCCCAAAGAGGTGCCCAGCTCCAGTCTGTACTTGAAAGTCCTGCTAGTTGTGAAACCTCACTAAAAGTGCCATCACCATTATTCATTTGTAAAGTATTCATCATATACTGATGGTGAAGGCCATTATCTACTGCTCTGTAAAATCGTTCGGGACTCATACCTGACATATTAGTTTTTATCCTATAATTGTCTTGAGAGGCCATATCAGCGACCATAATATCTAAATGGCCATCATTATTAAAGTCTGCCATATCCGATCCCATAGAAAAATTAGAAATATGCTTAATTTTTTGTCTTATTTCCTCTTTGAAGGATCCATCACGATTATTAATGTAGAGATAGTCTTTTTCAAGATAATCATTGCAAACATATAAGTCTGGCCAGTTGTCATTATTAATATCTCCTACAGAAACACTTAAGCCATAGCCAATACTGTTTCCAATAATTCCTGATTCTTCACTTACATCTACAAATTTCCCGCTATCATTTCTAAACAACTTATCTCCTGAAAAAGGATTTCTTTTGGTAAATACTTCAAAAAAATTATTCTCTTGATTTGGAGCTATGGCGTGATTAAGTAAAAACATGTCTAAATCACCATCACGGTCATAGTCTAGAAAAAATGATTGAGATGAATATCCTGTATCGTTTAAACCATAATCCTTAGCCCGATTAGTAAATGTAAGATCACCATTATTAATAAAAAGTGCATTCTCTCTTCTAGCTTCGATGAATTTCCCAGAACGACTTACATATATATCAAGAAGGCCGTCATTATTTATATCCACCATAGTTGATCCTGTTGACCAACCTCTTTTACCTCCAATACCTGCATCTCTCCCTATTTCTTCGAAAGTCATATCCCCTTTATTTAGATATAGATGATTAGGGCCAAAATTTGCAGTAAAGAATATATCTGATAAACCATCATTATTTATGTCTCCTATGGAGACTCCTGCACCATTATGTAAGTACTGATAGGTGAGAATATTCATTTTTGAGTTCTCAGGGATCTTATTGTTGAAAACAACACCAGTTTTTTCAGGTGCTAGCAAATGAAAAAGTGTTGTCGAACGCTCTGCCGTATTTTGAAGTTTTTTATTCTCTGAACAAGCAGTGAAAGAGAGTAAAATTATAATTAATAAAAATGAAAATTGCTTAAACATTTTATGTATTTTTTTTGTTGTTAATTTCAAATGTACAATACTTCTCAATTGGCAACCCTTATTTATTATTTTTAAGAGGTTCTACCCAATTAGTTTGATCAAAAGGATTGATCTTGAGAGATGCTAAATCCTTATCTGGATCAAACATATATTGTGCAGGCCTGCCATTAAGCGACACCTTTACTTTAGATTTTACTTGTACCGAGTCCATGCCTTTATTAGTTCGAGAATGATTTTTAAGAAATTGAGCAAACTGTAAAGCTGCTTTAGGATAATACCCAAGAGCATTAATCTGGTCTTGATTCATGCGATAACTTCTAAAATCAATAGGATAAATAATTTTCTTATTAATATCCCAAACTTTAAATTCTAAGATGTCTACTTTACGGTATTGAATTTTCATTCTCCAAGAAAAACGTTGCCCGTGCCCTGTCCATTCTGGATTTCCTTTAAAAAGGAGATGTCGTAACGGTAGTCCCAACTGAATTAAAAAATATAGACTTATTGCTATGAGACTTACTTTTTTTATGGGATTGAATTCTTTATTTTGTATCACATAAGTGCGCTTATTAAACAGTTTTTTGTTAATGTAAGATCCGACTTCGTGGGGGTCTAGAAACAGCACTAAGGCCATCATCATCATATATGGAAATATATTAATATCATCAAACAACCAGGCGTTTGTAATATTAAAGAAAAGTGCCCCAATAATACCAATCTTTCTAAATTTAGGAATAAAGAGAATAATACCAATACAGAGGTCAAAGATTAGCCCTCCATAAGTGACAAAATAGATCATAAAATCTGTAGTAAGGAAGGATCCCAGAAGGCTATCTTGTGCTTTTTTGCTCAGGATAGTAAGCGTAGGTTGTTTTGATATTAACCAATCGCTATTGAGTTTTGCAATCCCACCAAAAAAGTACACTAAGACCAATTGTAATTTGAGTATAAGTAGATGCCAGTATCTCGTGGGATTATCAAGATATTTGCCTTTTTTTGATAGCGACAGTTTATGGTCTGCAGGGATAAATATCATTAAAAAAGATATGAGTGATACGAGATAAAGATGGTTGTTATAATATGCTTTGTCTAGCAAGAAAATATAGGTAAATACAATAAAAAAGAAGCTCATCGCGACTTTGTAGTATTTGCCAATAATAATGAAGATACTAGCAACTAGTAGCCCTAAAACTAAGAATGTGAGTATTCCCTCAGGCAGTGGCTTTAAAAAAGGAACAAATTCGTAATAAAATTGGACCTGAGGATTAGTCAAAAAAATCTTTACAAAATCTATTCGTAACCAATAGATTATTTCCCAAAGTAGAACGATACCAAAACCTATTCTAAATAAGGAAATAGAAGTTCCGTCAATAATGTTACCTAATTTCTTCATTTTAGAAATCCCCCTAGCGTATTTGCGATTTAAAGATAATATTAGTTTTTAAAAGGCAAAGTAAACAGGCGGTTTTTAAACTAAAAAAAATGGTTTGTATTGCATCACCCTAAAATCTATCGCATTAAAAGCAGGGTCTTTGGCTTTAAGTTCTTTATATAATGCCATACTCCCAACCGCTCTGTTTGCAGCGCCAGAAGGTGCAGTAAGGGATACCGTTTTAATCGTTCTGCCTTCCCACGCAAATTGATGAATTCTAGGCACCTTAGTGTCTACCACTTCTAAAGTTAGGTTATACTCTTTTGCCTTACGGCGAAAAAAATATTCGGGGCCATTCTTGCTGTTGCCTCCCGTAAAAAGTAAGGTGTCTATTTGTTGATGCGCACTGAGATATTTTAAAATATCCCTGAGTATTATGTCTTGCATCCCAATATCTGATGCGTCAATTTTTATTCTTCTGGAAGATGCGACGATATCGCATACCCCTATTTTATGCGAAAGCAAAAAATGCTTACGCTGCTCTATAGCTTGATGCGTATTTTCATAAACGAGTCCAAGGTCAAATAATTTGTCCAGAATAGGCCATAGTTGCCCATTACTGCTCCCATAACAGAAATCAACATCTTTATCGTTTAGATCTCCCGTTGTAAATCGTGGCGGGGGCAAAGTACCTACAATAATTTTTGTAGCATCTTCTAGGTTAAAAGGAGGATAGGGATGGGTATGGTGGAAGAGTTTGGGCATAGGGTTTGCAATTGTTCCAACCAATACTTATCTAATAAACGTATACTCGTTTTTCTCAGGATTAGAATGCTCAAGGCTGTATTTATAATCACCATAATCAAAACCTAGTATATCATCTACGGTTTGAGAATTGGTATCTATAATATAGCGTACCATCATCCCTCTTGCTTTTTTAGCAAAAAAGGAAATTACCTTGAGTTTGCCATTCTTAAAATCTTTAAATATAGGAGTGATAATGGGTGTCTTTAATAGCTTTTTATTAATTACCTTAAAATATTCGTTACTGGCTAGGTTTACAAAAAGCTCATCGTCTTTTAGTTCTGTATTGAGTTGTTCAGTAACTGTATCTCCCCAAAATTTATAGAGATTGTCTGCACGACCTACTTTAAGTTTGGTGCCCATTTCTAATCGATAGGCTTGCATTAAATCTAAGGGTTTTAAAACACCATACATTCCAGATAGGATACGTAAAGAATCTTGTAAACGGTCAATTTTGGCTTCTGATAGTGTGGCGCTATCTAAACCTTTGTATACATCTCCATCAAAGGTAAAAACGGCTGGTCTTGCATTTTCTGCAGTAAAAGGGGTGCTAAATTGCTGGGTACGTTCTTTGTTCAAGCTTGCTAATGCATCACTAATATGCATCAACTCCCCGATGGCCTTTTTTGATTTTCGCGCAAGCGTAGTATTTAAAGTTGTAGCTTCTTTAATAAACACAGGTTGGGTGCGTTTATCAGTAGGAAGCGGAGTTTCAAAATTCAAGGACTTGGCTGGCGAAATAACAATTTTCATAAGGCAATTCTTTTTTGTAAAAATAAGAAAAGTGCATTGTTTTATAGGCTACCACCTATTGATTTTGACTATAAAACTATTGTCTATTGCTGGTGGGTTGCATAGGTCTTCCATTTATGGATACATTGCTGTATATCTTCTGGGATAGGAGCTTCAAAACGCATCATCTCTTTAGTCGTGGGATGTATAAATCCTAATGTTTTTGCGTGTAATGCCTGCCTAGGAAGCACCTTAAAACAGTTGTCTACAAACTGCTTGTATTTCGTAAAGGAAGTCCCTTTTAAAATAGCATCACCGCCATAACGCTCATCGTTAAACAACGTATGTCCTATGTATTTCATATGCACGCGAATCTGATGGGTACGACCGGTTTCTAGTTTACAAGAAACTACCGTTACATAGCCCAAACGATCTAGGACTTTATAATGCGTGACAGCGGGTTTTCCATAATCTGCTTCATCACCTTCCCAAACGGTATTTTGCATACGGTTTTTAGGATGACGGCCTATATTACCTTCAATAGCACCTTGATCTTCTACCACATTTCCCCAAACCATAGCAATATATTCTCGCTCAGTAGTTTTGTTAAAAAACTGCTTAGAGAGGTGAGTCATTGCATGTTCGGTTTTTGCAACTACTAATAAACCAGAGGTGTCTTTGTCTATGCGATGCACCAATCCAGGGCGGTCACTACTATTATTAGGTAGGTTGTCAAAATGAAAAATAAGCGCATTAATGAGCGTACCTGAATAATTCCCGTGACCAGGATGAACAACCATTCCGGCTTCTTTATTTACGACTAGGAGATCGTCATCCTCATACATTATAGTGATAGGTATATCTTGAGGTGTAAGCAAATTTTCAAAAGGAGGGTGCTCAAAAAGCACGCGTATCTTATCTCCAGATTTTACTTTGTAATTCTGTTTTACAATCTTGCCATTAACCTCAATGCTACCATTTTTAGCAGCCTTTTGGATTTTGTTGCGTGTTGCGTTTTCAATAAAATTCATTAAAAACTTATCTACTCGCAAGGGCTCCTGCCCTTCGCTCGCAGTAAAAGAATGATGTTCGTATAAATCATCTTTAAGTTCGGGTCCTATAGGCTTAGTTTCTTCCATTTGTGTCTGTTGCATCGTCGTCTGTAATTCCATCTCTATAATCTCCTTTTCCATTACCTAAAATAAGATCTATGACAGCTGTTTTTTGAAGCTGGTCACCCGG
>JALZVV010000039.1 GCA_023299935.1 Dokdonia sp. | reverse complement strand
TTTGAGCTGCAAACCTTGGAAAATGAACTCAAGAATAATACCGATTATATAGGTAAAGTATCGCTTGTAAATCTATGGTTTACCTCGTGCGCTCCCTGCATTACAGAGATACCCTATCTAAATTATTTAAAGGACACCTATAAGGATAAGGTAAACTTTGTCGCCATCACTTTTGATGATAAAGCAAAAGTATCGTCCTTCTTAAATCGTAAAGATTTTAAATTTGAACATCTTGTAGATGCTGCCCAGTATCTTTCTAAGGATCTAGAAAACAATGCGTTCCCTAAATTAATTCTTTTAGATAAGGATGGAAATGTACGTTTTGTAGAAAACGGGGTACAACTATCTGGAAATACCGCATCACAGCCGCAAGCTGCCGTTACTGTATTACAAGAACAATTGGATTTCTTGCTTCTAGAAAATTAATCCTTTTCTTATACAAGCGTACTTATAGTTCTTAATAGATAGAATTAACATTTTAGAATCCCGCATTGTTAGGGCTTGGCTTTAAAAAGTAGTATTTTTATATTCCATATTTATTTTCGGAAATAGATTAACTCACAAAAGCCAATCCTATGTATAAACTGTGCATAACTAGCCTATTATTAAGTATGACTACTCTTTTTTTCGCGCAAAGCGGTAAAGTAGAGATGTCTTATTATTTGCCACAAGATGTCACTTATGACGCATCAATCCCAACACCCGAAAGTATTCTTGGTTATGTTCCTGGAGAATGGCATGTGAGTCACGATAAGCTGTCAGACTATATGCGTGTTCTAGCAGCCTCAAGTGATCGGATAACAATACAGAATAGAGGGGAAACTTTTGAAGGTAGACCTCTCCTACTCTTAACCATAACATCGCCAGCAAATCAAGGTCGTATTGATGCCATACAGGATGAGCATCTTAGATTAGTAGAAAATGGTGGTGCAAATACATCTCAAATGCCCATTGTTGTGTATCAAGGGTTATCGATACACGGGAATGAACCAAGTGGTGCAAATGCAGGACTTGTTGCAGCTTACTATCTAGCAGCAGCCCAGGGCAATACTATTGATCAAATGCTAGACAATACGGTCATCCTTTTTGATCCATCCTTTAATCCAGATGGTTTACAACGCTTTGCTTATTGGGCAAATACCAATAAGAGTATTAATATCAATCCTGATCCTCAGGATAGAGAATATGACGAAGTGTGGCCAAGAGCACGTACTAACCACTATTGGTTTGATATGAATAGAGACTGGTTACCAGTACAATTGCCAGAGTCCAGAGCAAGAATTGAAACTTTCCATAAATGGTATCCTAATATCTTGACGGATCATCACGAGATGGGTAGTAATGCGACTTTCTTCTTTCAGCCAGGGATCCAATCCCGTACTCACCCACTTACACCTAAGCTCAATCAAGAACTGACCAAGCAAATAGGAAATTACCATGCTAGGGCCTTGGATAAAATTGGTAGCTTTTATTATACAGAAGAGAGTTTTGATGATTTTTATTATGGTAAAGGCTCTACTTTTCCCGATATTAATGGAGGTATTGGCATATTATTTGAGCAAGGTTCCTCGCGCGGTCACGCCCAGGAAACGGATAACGGTTTGTTAGAATTCCCATTTACGATTAGAAATCAGTTTACTGCAATACTCTCAACACTAGAAGCCGCACAAGAGATGCGCACAGAATTACTGAATTACCAGCAAGATTTTTTTAACAAGGCAAGGTCTGAAGGTAAAGGTGGTGCATATGCTTTTGGAAATTCAAAGGATGCCGCCAGTTCCTATCACCTAGCCGAAGTACTTAAACGTCACAAAGTTGTGGTTCACGAGGTAGAGAAAAGCTTTCGCGAAAACGGAAAAGATTTCAAAAAAGGTTACAGCTATATAGTTCCTAAAAATCAACGTCAATCTAGATTAGTGAAAGCAATGTTTGAAAAGCGTACTAGCTTTACAGATAGTTTATTTTACGACATTTCTGCTTGGTCTTTCCCCTTGTCGTTTGGTTTGGATTTTACCGAAAGTGCATCTTTAGCTAATGCAGGGCCGGCTATCGAAACACTAAGCAAACGCAGCCCTAATGCCGTGGCTCAAAGTAATTATGGCTATCTCATGGAATGGCATGAATACTATACACCTAAAGCCTTAAACGCCATACTTAATGCAGGATTACGTGCAAAAGTAGGAATGGAGAAATTCTCTTTAGGAGGAACGGATTACGACTACGGTACTATTCTCATACCCGTACAAAATCAAAAACTAAATGCCTCAGAACTCGCTGATTTTCTAGCAGCCATCTCTAAGGATACATCTGTAGATATTAAGGCCGTAAGTACAGGTCTTACGCAAGGTATTGATTTAGGGAGTAACCAGTTTAGAGCTTTGGAACCGGCACAGGTCGCTCTAATAGTTGGAGATGGAGTGAATTCCTATGATGCAGGAGAAATGTGGCATTTATTTGATACCCGTTATGATATGAAAATCACTAAACTGGATATAAAAAACTTAAATAGAGCCAATTTATCCAGATATACAGACATTATAGTTCCTCATAATTTTAGAGCATTAGATAAAGCTAATACAGATAAACTTAAAACTTGGGTGCGCAATGGCGGGACCCTAATAGGCTACAGAAATGCAGCTAACTGGCTAGAGCGTAATAAAATGCTGGATATTGAATTTGAAAAAACAGAAAACCCAGCTAAAGGCATCTCTTTTGAACAGCGCCGAGATTTTAGTGGTGCTCAGGTAATAGGAGGTGCAATCTTTGAGGCAAAGCAAGACCGTTCTCATCCTATTAATTTTGGATATACAGATGACAAAGTCTCTCTATTTAGAAACACCACCATCTTTATTAAAGCAGATGAAACAAGCTATAAGAACCCTATTCAATATACTAAGAGTCCGTTGCAAGCAGGATATATCTCTAAGATTAACCTTGACGCAATGGCTAATACCAGACCGTTTGTACATCAAAGTACAGGACAAGGTGAAGTGATATTGTTTACAGACAATACTAATTTTAGAGCCTTCTGGTATGGTACTAATAAGCTCTTAATGAATGCGATATTTTTTGGAGGAGAGATGTAAGAAATGTAATCAACTGGAATATATAAGAGCTTACTTCTTAGGAGTAAGCCTTTTTTTCCACCTTTTTTTACGGTGAAAACGATTTTGAAATGCATTAATATTCTTACGCATTGTATTAAAGATAAGGCTTTCGTCTTCTCCACTTGCTAGAGCATATCCACGAGCCATATGAGTTATATGTTCTTGAAATTTTGAAAGCCTTTCAAAATTTTTCATCCTCGAATAAAAATCCATAGTCCCAAATTTCATTCGATTTAAGTCTACCAAGTAAAAAGTATAGCTGTTATCAGAAATAGTGATTAAGGTATTCCCAACAGAATGATCAAGAAAATGTATACCTTTTTCGTGGAGCGCATACGTAAACTTCCCAAAAGCCTCTAATATCTCTTTATTACCTGTATACAAAGAATCGCTTACCAACTCTCTATAGGTAATATCGTAATTAAGATGCTCACTAACATAATAACTTCGGCTAAATCCAAAAGTGCTTTTCTCTTCGAAAAAGGCAACAGGTGTAGGCGTTCCTATATCTTTCTCTATTAGTTTATGGGCATACTCAAAAGATCTTTTCGCCTTGGAAGGGCGCATATATCTATATATTAAACTATTAAAGAAATTAGGTTTCTTAAAAGATTTAATATTGATTGTCTTTCCCTGAAGTTCAAAAAGCTTTAAAGAATTACGATTACGTTCATCAAAATTGCTCCCTTGTGACTCGTAGTTCATAACAAATGAACGAATCATATCTTTATCACCAGTAAATGTATTTGAGAATACTTCAATCACAACACAAAACTAAGATATATTAATAGTGTAACATAGTAAGTAATCAATAAATTCAATTCTAACAGCTAAGACAAAATGTGACAAAACAGGCATTTTTTATCAAACGCTAGACTTGTGCTCTACTATTGGCAATGGCTGCTACCTAAATTCATTTCCCGCCAATTAAGTTATATTTGCCAGAATGAATACTAAACCATCACTTTTTTTAGAAAGTCATCATCTCAAGAATCCATATTTTGGTTTTGGACAGTATAATTATCATTTAATTAAAGCGTTGCACTCCCTTGATATAAATGATATAGATATTACGTTAAATGTTGCAGACCCTGCTAAATGGGAAAAAAAATTCGGTAATACTTATCAATATAAAAAATACAGATCTATATATAGATATCCTGTAGCCCACATAAGAAAAAAGTATGATTTATGGCATTCTATGAATCAAAATACTAAGATAGAGCCCTATCACAACATCCCCTACTTGCTTACTGTGCATAATATCACCTATATCAAAAATCCAGATTCTTATATGGAAGAGGAGATGCATCAACGTTTTCAAAGAAAAATAGACAGAAGTCAGGCGATTACATATATCTCAGAGTTTGCAAAGACATCTACTCACGAGTTCTTTAAGGTTCCCAATGTACCAGAATATGTGATACATAATGGTAATCCTATTACTGATATAACTATTTCTGATACTTACTCACCTAAAAGTAAACTTAACTCACCTTTCCTTTTTAGCATAGGTGAGTTTGCAGAGCGTAAAAATTTTAAGAGTCTCGTTCGGATGCTTATGAACATTCCTAAAATGAACCTTGTTATTGCCGGTAAAAACAACACTCAAGAAGCCCAGGAAATAAGAGATCTTATCAAAAAAAATAACTTAAATAATCGTGTTCTACTTCCTGGCAGAGTATCAGAAGAGGATAAACAGTGGTATTATAAAAATTGTGAAGCCTTTGTTTTTCCTTCCTTGCGCGAGGGGTTTGGACTACCCTTAATCGAAGCTATGCGCTTTGCAAAGCCAATTTTCACTTCAAATAATACATCCCTTCCGGAGATAGGTGGCACAATTGCACAATACTGGGAGCATTATGAACCTGAATATATGGCCAATATAGTAGTAAAGGGTATAGAAAAAATAAAAGCAAATCAAAGCCTTTTTAAAGAACAGTCTATTATTAGAGCTAATTCTTTCAATTGGGAAAACGCTGCTTCTAGTTATCTAAACGTATATAATTCCATCCTTAAATAAGCACAAAATGCCTACTAAATTGGAAATAATGCTAACGCGAAAAAAAAGAAAACGCGTTTACTTAAAAAAAATACAAGCTACTACTCAGGCCAATACTGGGGTTATTAATGTTCATTGTTTAAATACTCCCAATATAGGTGATATATATTGTGCTCCTCATCAATACTTTGATGCACTCAAAAATAAAGGAATTGATATTTTTGATTACAAACATGAAGAAGCTCAAGTTCGAGATGATTTTGTTAAAAAAATAAGCGCTAACTCACTCATTATAGGCGGTGGTGGCCTTCTCAATAGAAATGGATTTAAACTTCAAATGGACACCTTTGAGGATTTAGCAAAACGTGGTAAGAAAACAGTGCTATGGGGAGTAGGACATAATAATAAATTTCCTAAAACATATGGCAAAGTCACAAATTACGATATAGATATTGATACATTTGGTCTAGTAGGAACTCGTGATTATTCCTTGCCTGGAGAATATGTCCCTTGTGTAAGCTGTATGCATACCCTATTTGATGCAAGCTATACAGAGATCCAAGAATTTGGCGTGATACTTCATAAGGATACCGTAAAAAGACCCGAAATTGTTGCTTTGTTTAAAGACTACCCTACCACTTCTAATACAACAGATTTAGAAGCGCTCATTACTTTTATTGGAAGTTCACAAAAGGTAGTGACAGATAGTTATCACGCTATGTATTGGTCCAAGCTTATGGGAAAGAAAGTAGTTGTCATACCTAACTCTTCTAAGTTTTATGACTTTAAACATAAACCGGTTATAAGTACATTTGAAGAGGCTATGAACGCTTTCGCGAAAACGGAAACTTTCCCCTCCCTTCTTGCCGAATGTAGGTCCATCAATCGTAACTTTGCAGACAAAGTATTTGACTACTTAAATTTGTAACATGAGAGAAGAACATGAGTCAGCACTGGCTGTTTTAAAACGAGGTGGCTTAATTTTATACCCAACAGATACCGTTTGGGGAATTGGTTGTGACTCGACTCACCCTGGTGCTATAGAACGTGTTTACAAATTAAAGCAACGTGCTGATAGTAAAGCATTAATATGTTTAGTAAGTGATTTTAAAATGTTACAGCAGTATGTAGAAGATGTTCCAGAAGTAGCTTACGACATCCTTAAATATGCATCTAAACCTACAACCATCATTTATGATGAACCTATACGCGTAGCAGAGAATTTAATTGCGTCAGATAACACTCTAGCGATGAGAGTATGTCGCAATACGTTTTGCAATATCTTATTAAAGAAATTTAAACGACCTATCGTTTCTACAAGTGCTAATATAAGTGGAGCTCCTACACCGCAGCGCTTTAAGGATATCGACCCAGCTATCATTGAAGGAGTTGACTATGTAGTGAATCTGGATCGTGATAGAAAATCTTCTAAACCCAGCGCAATAATAAAATTAACTAATAGCGGTAAAGTGACCGTTATACGCGAATAATGGCTAATTATAAAAACGCACTAAACGCACCTATTTTTAAAACTATTTCTAAGGCTACTGAGGAATTAGGACTAGAAACCTATGTCATAGGTGGTTTTGTAAGAGATTATATATTAAAAAGAGGCGATGCAAAAGATATTGATATTGTTACTGTAGGCAGTGGTATAGAATTAGCGAAAAAAGTTGCCTCACTCCTACCGAATAACCCGAAGGTTCAGGTTTTTAAAACATATGGCACCGCTATGCTTAAAAGCGGGACCAGAGAAATAGAATTTGTGGGAGCTCGCAAGGAATCCTATACAGAGAACAGTAGGAACCCGCAAGTAGAAAATGGAAGCCTACAAGACGATCAAAATAGACGTGATTTTACGATTAACGCACTAGCGATATCACTCAATGATAATTCCTTTGGAGAACTACTAGATCCTTTTGAGGGTATTGCAGATTTAGGGACCAAAACGATTCGCACTCCATTAAATCCAGATATCACCTATAGTGATGACCCATTGCGTATTTTGCGTGCTGTGCGCTTTGCAACGCAGCTCGATTTTAAAATTGAAAAGGAATCTTTTGAAGCGCTTTCCCGCAATGCTTACCGCATTGAGATTATTACAAACGAGCGTATCGTAGATGAGTTACATAAAATAATGAAAAGCCCAGTTCCTTCTAAAGGTTTTTTACTCTTAGAAAAAACAGGACTACTACCCCACTTTCTTCCTGAACTTATAGCCTTAAAAGGGATCGATGAGAAGGAAGGACAAACCCACAAAGATAATTTTTATCATACGCTTGAGGTTGTAGATAATATTGCTCAAAACACAGATGATGTATGGCTTAGATGGGCAGCCTTATTGCATGATATAGGTAAGGCGCCTACTAAAAAATTTAGTAAAAAAGTAGGATGGACTTTTCATGGTCATGAGTTTGTAGGTTCAAAAATGGTCTATAAACTATTTAAGCGCCTCCGTATGCCGCTCAATGAAAAAATGAAATTTGTCCAGAAGATGGTGCTTATGAGTTCTCGTCCTATTGTTATAGCGACAGAAAGTGTTACCGATAGTGCTGTAAGACGGTTAGTTTTTGATGCTGGAGATTATATAGAAGACTTAATGACACTTTGTGAAGCAGATATTACGACCAAAAACCCAAAACGATTTAAGAAATATCACAATAATTTTAAAGTTGTACGACATAAAATTAAAGAGGTAGAAGCACGCGACCATATTCGTAATTTCCAACCACCAGTGAGTGGAGATGAAATTATCAAAACTTTTAACCTCAAACCAGGACGTGAGATAGGCATTATTAAAGAAGCCATAAAAGAGGCTATTCTAGAAGGAGAAATCCCTAATGAATATGATGCTGCTTATGCCTTTATGATTGAAAAGGGTAAAGAATTAGGATTATAAAAAAAACCTCAATATAATTGAGGCTTCCTAAATAAATACCATAAGGTGTTAAGCTTTGTGCGAACCATCGCAATATGGTGGATTCTTGGTAAGCTTACACGTACATAAATATGCTGTCTTTGTTTCTGTAGCCTCAAAGCGTAAACTAGGAGTGCTCTCCGCAGCTTTATGCCCTCCATCACAAAAGGGTTGATTCTCACTATGCCCACAAGTACACCAAGAATATTTTTTACCCGCTTCTAGTTCACAGGCAACTGGTGCATCTCCTCCTCTTTTTATATTATTTTCCATAGTCTATTATTCATTTTTGATTTAATGACTACAATATACTGGTAAGAAACTTTGGATTAATTCTAAATTAGGTAAAGCTATTCTACATTAGACTCTTTAGAAAACATACTAATAGTGTAATCTAATAAAGCGGTATCGCCATAAGCGCCATGACCTGGTATTACAATTTCTGCTTCGGGATAGACTTCTTTAACAGCAGCAACCGTTACCGCCCAAGTATTAAGATTAGCATTTTTTATATTCCCTCGGGTTGCGCGAAGGGATTTTATCATACATCCTCCTATAACGGTCTTTGTAGAAGGGATGTAGGAAACAATATTATCAATGGCAAAAGCTTCCCCCAAGAAACGATTTTCTACCGTCACATTTCCAACAGAAATCTCTTGTTTATCTTTGAAAGGGTATGTGATGTAAACGGAATCCTTAGCGAGTAATTTTGCTGTTTTATACGATGCATAGGAATCAATATTACGATTAGTAAAAGCCATCATTCCTTCCGGGGACCCTGCATTTGCTTGATTCACAACCACTCCTTTAATTTCTGCTTTAAGTATTGTATTGACATAGTCTATTAATTGATAACTTAAGGAATCAGTTATGGGAGTATCAAAGATTAGGGCTTCATTATTATCAATAAAGATATATCCATTACAAGGATAATAACCACCCTTTCCATCTTCCTTATAAGAAATATGCATATAATCCTCATTTGACAATTTAACGATTTCAAGAGCACGCAAATAGGGCGCCGGGTCATTGATACTTCTATCTACACAAGTGTCTATTAAAAGTACAAGTCCCAAACTAATCAAAGCTATTATCAATATGCGCTTAAGTATCATTTACGCTTATTCCTTTTGTTATAGTTCTTATCGCCCCTTGTTTTAGGCTTTTTATATTTCTGGCTTATTGTTCTTCTATAGGAGCCACCTAGGTTAACCTTTTTATTTTTATCCTTCTTCTCATGAAAAGCTGGCCCCGGCGCATCTTCATCATCTTGACGCCTATTCAGAGGGTTGTATATTTCTTTAGATTCTGGTCGTTCTTCGGGAGTTAGTTCCTTAGAAATATCAACATTTTCTGGAAAATCAATTATTGGAACATCTTGTTTCATTAGCGCTTCTATGTCCTCAAGATTTTTTTCTTCCTGTGGCGAGCATAGCACTACAGAAGTACCTTTACGTTGAGCCCTTCCTGTTCTACCAATACGATGTAAATAGTTTTCCGGAAATAATGGTACATCAACATTGATAACGTGAGAAATATCATCAATATCCAAACCACGCGCCATTACATCTGTAGCTATAAGAATTCGTATTTTTTCCTCCTTAAATTCCTTGATACTGTTAAGACGGTAGTTTTGCGTTTTATTGGAGTGAATTACATTGCATTGTCCAGGAAATGCCTCATCTAACTTGAGAAAGAGTCGATCTGCCATTCTTTTATTCCTAGCAAATAGTAATACCTTAGGGTATCCTTTCGCGAAAGCGAGCTCCTCGATAAGATAATTTACCTTCGTATAAAAATTAGGTGCTTTTAAGCATTTCTGTTCTATATTCTCTAAGGGAGTACCACTGCTGGCTACCGAAATATGGATAGGTGTATTGAAAAAGTCATTGATAAGCGCGTTCACATCTTCAGTCATTGTAGCTGAAAACATAATATGCTGACGCCTAGGAGGAAGAATGTCAAAAATATTCATAAGCTGTGGCCTGAATCCCAGATCCAACATCACATCTACCTCATCTATCACAACCTTTTGAACTGATTTAAGCTGCAGTACACGGCTCACTGCCAAATCAAATAAACGTCCTGGCGTAGCTACTAAAATGTCTTGACCTTCTGCAATGAGTTCCTTATGTCTATTGATGTTTACTCCACCATAAACCGCTGCTATCCGCATATCTAAATAGCTTGTAAGCTTTTTTAGCTCACTCTCAACTTGAACTACAAGCTCTCTAGTAGGCACTAAAATTAGTACACGAGGGTTCTCCTGTCTAGAGTATGGCAAACTTCTTAAGATTGGAAGTAAATAGGCATAGGTTTTACCTGTACCCGTTTGCGCTATACCCACAACATCCTTGCCTGACATTACTGGAGCAAAAGCTTGTTCTTGAATAGGTGTTGCTGTTTCAAAGCCTAAATCTTCTAAGGCATTCCACAAAAAATTGTTAAGATTTAAGTCTCTAAATAGCATGTAGGTTTTTTACGACTGCCAAAAATAAGAATTTACCTACTAATTAACTAGTGAAAAATCAGCTACTTATCGATTAAGATAAACCCAACCTACTTGGTCATTTATTTCTGAATCATTGAGTTGCAA
>JALZVV010000038.1 GCA_023299935.1 Dokdonia sp. | reverse complement strand
AATTTTCTTATGGAAAAATGGTAATTCGTAATGGTTGGTATGTGTGGCGGGTACGTCACCCTAATCCTAATTTAAAAGCAAGATTGAAATGGAATGTCACGGCACTATTACTCACACTAACCCGGTATTCTAATGCCATGAAAGGTAGTGCTAAAAAAGCGGCTTTTACAGAAGCTTTAGGTAGAACAATAGGGTGGTGGAGTTTGCTAATTAATAAACCCAAACTAGAATGAGATTAGTGGTTATCACGCATACCTCTCATTGGAAAGATGATGGTTTATTAGCATATGGACCCTATGTTAGGGAGATGAATTTGTGGTACAAGCATAGTGATGAGGTAGTGGTGGTAGCACCTTTGGGAAACGGTCCTACGTCTCATATACACAGCCCTTATGATAGACCGGATGTACAACTGGTAAAAATCCCTGGAGTAGCTTTGACAAGCTTTCGCGAAAGCATAAAAACGCTATTTAAATTACCTTTAATAGCATATAAAATATATAGTCAAATGCGTAAAGCAGATCATATACACTTACGTTGTCCGGGAAACATAGGACTTATCGGAACTGTTATTCAATTACTGTTTCCTAAGACGCCTAAGACCGTAAAATATGCTGGAAATTGGGATCCTCAAAGCAAGCAACCTTGGAGTTATCGTCTTCAAAAAAAGATTATATCAAACACTAGTCTTAGCAAAAATCTCAAAGCATTAGTATATGGCGAGTGGAAAGGGCAATCTCAAAACATAGTACCTTTTTTTACTGCTTCCTATAAAGAAGAAGATATAGCCACGTGTCAAAAAGATTTTTCAGGAAAACTACGTTTTGTTTTTGTAGGGAGCCTTGTAAAAGGAAAGCGGCCCGAGTATGCAATTAGGCTTGTAAAGCGACTGATAAAGGAAGGGATAAATGTAAGACTAGATATTTATGGCGATGGAATTTTAAGAGAGGAACTGGAGAACCACGATTTAGAAGCCATAACTTTTCATGGAAATCAGAAAGCAACTGTTATACAGCAGGCCTATAAAGAAGCTCACTTTTTGCTACTCCCCTCTAAATCAGAAGGCTGGCCTAAAGTGGTTGCAGAAGCAATGTTTTACGGTACGATACCTCTTGTTACTCCTATTTCCTGTGTGCCTTGGATGTTAGGTCAAGGAAAACGCGGACTTTTATTATCTTTAAATCAGGAAGAAGATGCTAAGAATATTCTTAAAATGATAGACGATAAACAACTTTGCATGACAAAGAGTTTAGAGGGGCAGCAGTGGTCACAACAATACACATTGGATAGTTTTGAAAAAGCTATTAAAACGTTATTAGTATGAGAGTAATGCAGCTTATAGACTCATTAGAACTAGGAGGTGCAGAGCGTATGGCAGTAAGCTATGCAAATATGTTATGTTCCGAAGTTGAAGCTTCCTATCTATGCACGACAAGAGCAGAGGGAGCACTTAAGGAAAGTCTAAGTGACCAAGTTTCTTATTACTTTCTCAAAAAGGAAAAAACCCTAGATCAGAAAGCGGTACAACGAGCAGTAGCGTTTCTTGAAAAAGAAAAAATAACTATTATACACGCGCATGGCACATCTTATTTTTTTGCTTTTCTGGTAAAACGTCAATATAAAAATATAAGGCTTATATGGCACAATCACCATGGAGCAAGTCCTAGATATGGATTGTTTAAGCATCTTATGTTGCGGTATTGTTTACACTCTTTTCAAACGGTAATTTCTGTAAATAAAGAGTTAAAAAAATGGGCAACTGCTTTTTTGAAAATACCAGAGTCACAATCACATTATGTTTCTAATTTTGTATCATATTCTGATCAAAATAAAGAGGAGATTGATCATCTTAAAGGAAAAAAAGAACAGCGCATAGTATGTTTGGCAAATCTTAAACACCCTAAGGAACATCTTTTTTTACTTCAATCTTTTTGTAATATAGCAAGCAGTTTTCCTGAGGCTACCTTACATTTAGTAGGTGCAGATTATTTAGATAATTATAGTGAGCAACTTAAGTTATTTATCACTGAAAAGAACTTGAAAGAACAAGTATTTATGCACGGAAAACAAACTCAAGCACAGTCTTATCTAAACGCTTGCTCGATAGGAGTGATTTCTTCTTCATCAGAAGGATTGCCCATGGCTCTGCTAGAGTATGGTAAAGCAAATCTTGCAGTAATAACCACAGATGTGGGACATTGTGCAGATGTAGTGAAAGATTATGGTAAAATTATACCTTCTGGAAATGTAGAAGCTTTACAAGAAGCTCTTACAGAGTTATTGAGTAATAAAAATGTACGTAATAGATTAACAACATCTTTTTTTAATCATATTTTTGAGAATTTTTCACAAGAGAAAATAAAAAACGAAGTATTTATAATTTATAATGCTACCCTTGAATAAGATAAAAGGCACATATTTAACGCTTATTTTGATCCATATAAGTATTGGATTTGGGGTGTTTGTAGTTCAATCTATTGCTCAGTTATACTTCATCATTTCTGTGGTATTTTTTCTGTATTTAACAATTAAAAACAGTAATAAGAATAATGAGGCACTACTAGCCGCAGCTTATATTACTGGAGGTGAAGTCTTTTTTAGAATGACTGGTGCCTCTTTTGCACACGAAACAGGGAAATATGGAGTGATTGGGTTTTTATTAATAGGATTGTTTTTTAGAGGAACCTCAAGGAAATCTGGAATGTACTGGTTATATATATTTTTACTTATTCCAGGAATTGTTTTCTCTGCACTAAATTTTGGATATGAATTGGATTTTAGAAGAGAAGTTTTTTTTAGTTTGAGTGGTCCAATCTGTTTAGGTATAGCTGCTCTATATTGTGTAGATCGAAAAGTAAATTTAAAAGAACTGCAATACATTTGCTGGTGTTTAATGATGCCTGTGATAACTATGGGTGTATATCTTTATTTTTATACCCCAGACACTCGTGATGCACTTTCTGGAACCAGCTCTAATTTTGCTACTTCTGGTGGCTTTGGTCCAAATCAAGTAGCAACGGCATTGGGATTAGGAATGTTCCTGCTCTTTGTGCAACTTTTCACACAACCTAAACAACGGCTTATTTTCTTTTTAAATTTAGGGTTACTCTCTTTACTTAGTTACAGAGCTATAGTTACTTTTTCTAGAGGAGGAGTGCTGACAGCCTTAATTGTTAGCGTACTTTTTCTCATTTTTTATTATGGTAAGGTAAACGAAAAGGTAAAGCAAAGGAGCTTGGTAGTAATAGTATTAATAGCTG
Organism: Dokdonia sp.; assembly: GCA_023299935.1. GTDB lineage: Bacteria > Bacteroidota > Bacteroidia > Flavobacteriales > Flavobacteriaceae > Dokdonia. The sequence goes on along the minus strand of JALZVV010000038.1, from coordinate 1,142 downwards.
TGGTAGGCTCTCTAACCTGGTCTCTTACTTCTGTAAGGACAGAAGGGTTGATTGATAAGCGGTATGCAAATAAGGATGCTGCAGGAAGAATTAAAGAAGATGTAAGTACAGGAAGAGGAGAGCTTATTTCTTCAGAGTTAGAAGCCTTTATAGAAAACCCAGTGACTGGTATTGGTGTTGGGAAGATTAAGGAATATAGAATTCAAAAAACGGGAATCGAGGCGGCTTCACATAACGAGTTAAGTAGATTGTTATCAGAACACGGAATAGCAGGGTTGATTGCACTTATTATATTAATCCTATATCCCTTGTTTCATAGGGTAAAAAACAGAAAAAATTTCTTATTTTTCTCTTTCTTAGGCTTTTGGTTTTTGACGATTAATCATTCTTCCATGCGTATTGCGGCTCCGGCTTTAATTTATGGGCTAAGTTTGTTAGATATAGTATATGAAAAAAAGAATCCTGTACATAGGAAACGCCTTGTCCAATAAAGGTGCGACAGTTACAAGTGTAGAGACTTTAAGTACTTTATTACGACAAGAAGGATATGAAGTAATCGTTGCCTCCTCTAAAATCAATAAGGCAATTCGTATTATGGATATGATTGGCCATGTAATCAGGTTTGGCAGGCAATCTGGCTATGTTCTTATAGATACATATAGTACTTCTAATTTTTGGTATGCAGTAATCGTAGCTTGGTGTTGTCGATTTTATGATTTGCCATATATCCCAATTCTAAGAGGAGGTAATTTGCCCCATAGGTTAGCCACAAACCCTAACACATCTAAAAAATTATTTAATAATGCAAGTTTAAATCTTGCACCATCCTACTATTTAATAGATGCTTTTAATAAAAAAGGAATTAGTAATATTAAATATATCCCTAACACCGTTTTTCTAGATAATTATGCGTTCATCAAAAGGGAGTCATTATCACCTAATTTGCTATGGGTGCGTTCTTTTTCAGAAATATATAATCCGTTAATGGCACTAAAAGTTCTTCATAAACTACAAGAAGAATTTCCTGAAGCAACGCTAACGATGGTAGGGCCAGAGAAAGACAGGAGTTATGAGGAGTGTCGCGCTTTCGCGAAAGCACAAAACTTAGCAGTTACTTTTACAGGATTGTTATCAAAAGAAGC
>JALZVV010000037.1 GCA_023299935.1 Dokdonia sp. | reverse complement strand
AGAGAATTATAGTGGTGAGAAATCTTCTAAAATGAGTGGTTGGATAAAAGCGGCCTTTGGTGGAGCAGCCGGTTACCTCCTTATGATGTTTATCATTATATATGGGAATATGGTGATGCGTTCTGTAATAGAAGAAAAAACTAACCGTATTATTGAGGTGATTATCTCGTCTGTCAAACCTTTTCAGTTAATGATGGGTAAGATTTTAGGTACTACACTGGCTGGGGTTACTCAGTTTGGGATTTGGGTGATATTAGGAGCTGTATTATTTATTGTGTTTCAACTTGTCTTAGGTATTGACCCACAGGCAGCTAATACTGCTATGAGTCCAGAAGCTCAGGCCATAATGAATGATCCTGATATGCTGACGCAAATTTTTCAAGAGATATTTGAACTGCCCATATTACAATTGGTATTAGGCTTCTTTGTATACTTTATAGGGGGGTACTTTTTATATAGCTCTATTTATGCGGCTATAGGTGCTGCTGTAGATAGTGAGACAGATACGCAGCAGTTTATGTTACCTATCATTATGCCATTAATGCTAGCCATTTATGTTGGCTTTTTTGCAGTGATTGATAATCCTCACGGTACCGTAGCGACTATCTTTTCTATTGTGCCGCTTACCTCGCCTATAGTGATGCTTATGCGTATTCCTTTTGATGTACCTGCTTGGCAAATTGCTTTGTCTGTGACCTTATTAATCGCGTCATTTGTATTTACGGTATGGATGGGCGCAAAAATATACCGAGTAGGTATATTGATGTATGGCAAGAAGCCTACCTATAAAGAACTCTTTAAATGGCTTAAATACTAATGATACAAGAGCAAGCTGTAGATACTATTAAAGAAGTGATTACTCAGGATATCTGGGGGTCAATAAAGGCTTTCTTTAATTTTGGACTTCACCTGGGTACAGATGAAAATCCAGTAGATATTACCGTAGGTACGCTCTTATTAGTAATCATTGCCTTTATTATCGCAGGCAGATTATTAAAACTAGGACAAAAACTAGTATCCAAACGACTACCCGAAGATGATCGTAACAAATTTAATAGCATATTTACTTTTTTAAAGTATCTCATCTATGTCTTAGTAGTCATTGCTGTGCTCAACGCTTCTGGTGTAGATGTTACCGTTTTTCTTACGGCCTCTGCCGCCTTGTTTGTAGGTTTGGGTTTTGCATTGCAAACCTTATTTCAAGATGTGTTATCAGGTATTTTTATTATTCTTGATCAAACCTTGCATATTGGAGATATTGTCGAGTTTGACGATGGGAAAATAGGTCGCGTTTTTGATATCAAATTAAGAACGACTAGAGCGCAAACAAGAGATGATAAGGTTATTGTGATTCCCAATCATAAATTCTTAACCGAAAAAGTTTATAATTGGACCCAAAATCATAAGACCACAAGAGAGAGTATAAAGATAGGAGTAGGCTATGAGAGCGATACTGCATTAGTCACTCAATTGTTGTTAGATAGTCTAAAAAATCAAGAAAACGTACTTAAAAACCCTAAGCCTTTTGTATTGTTTGAGGATTTTGGGGCCTACTCTTTAGATTTTGGCTTGTATTTTTTTACGAGTAACAGTTTTGGGGATCCAAAAATAAAGAGTGATGTGCGCTTTAAAATTAATGAAGCGTTTAAACAGAACAATATAGAAATACCATTCCCTAAACGTGATATCCATTATTTAGAGAAAAAGGAATAATATTTGATTATGCTTAACTGCCTATCAAACTGACTGGCGAATAAGCATAATTGTAAATGAAAGAACATATGTCAAAAATCCTATTAATAGAAGATGAAGCAGCGATACGTAGAGTATTAGTTAAAATCTTATCAGAAGAAAATAAAGACTATATCGTAGAAGAGGCAGAAGATGGTCTAGAGGGAATTAATAAAATACGAGAGAAGGATTATGACTTAGTGCTTTGTGATATTAAAATGCCTAAGATGGACGGTGTTGAGGTACTCGAGGCGGTAAAAAAACTCAAGCCAGAAATTCCTATGGTGATGATATCGGGTCATGGAGACCTGGATACTGCTGTAAATACAATGCGTCTGGGAGCTTTTGATTATATCTCTAAACCGCCAGATTTAAACAGACTGCTCAATACGGTGCGCAATGCGCTTGATAAAAAAAACCTTGTAGTTGAAAATAAGCTATTAAAGAAAAAGGTAAGTAAGAAATATGAGATGATAGGGGAGAGTGATGCGATTACTCATATTAAGGAGATGATTGAAAAAGTAGCGGCTACAGATGCTAGAGTTTTGGTGACTGGTCCTAATGGCACAGGAAAGGAACTCGTAGCACACTGGCTTCATGAAAAAAGCGAGCGTGCAAAAGGACCTTTAATAGAAGTAAACTGTGCAGCGATCCCTTCTGAACTTATAGAGAGTGAACTCTTTGGTCATGTAAAAGGTGCTTTTACTAGTGCAAATAAAGATCGTGCTGGAAAATTTGAGGCGGCAAATGGAGGAACAATTTTCTTGGATGAAATAGGAGATATGAGTCTTTCTGCTCAAGCAAAAGTATTAAGAGCTCTGCAAGAAAGTAGAGTGCAGCGTGTAGGTAGTGATAAAGACATAAAAGTAGATGTGCGTGTTGTAGCAGCTACTAATAAGGATTTAAAAAAGGAAATTGCTGAAGGAAGGTTTCGAGAAGATTTATACCATCGTCTAGCGGTGATATTGATCAAAGTACCTGCATTAAATGATAGGAGAGAAGATATCCCATTACTCATAGCTCATTTTGCTAAGAAGATATCTCAAGAGCAAGGCACTGCTGACAAGTCTTTTTCTACTAAAGCAATAAAGTTGTTACAAGAGTATGATTGGACAGGTAATATTAGAGAGTTGCGCAATGTAGTCGAACGTCTTATTATCTTGGGAAGTACAGAGGTAAGTGAGAGTGATGTAAAGCTATTTGCAAGCAAGTAGATTAGTTAAGGTATTTATAAAAACAAAAAGCCGAAATCATAATGATTTCGACTTTTTATATGATAGTATGTTGTTTATAAAACTATACTTAGTTTTTGATAAACTTTAATGTAGTACTTCCTTCATCAGAACTGATTTGTGCAAAGTAAACACCATTTGCTAAGCTACTTGTTGATAATGTAGTAGATCCTATTGTATCTACAGTTCTGTTCATTACCACTTGACCGTTAACGTTAACGATATTTACATCTAACTCACCAAAACTTCTATTGACGTTCAAGTTTAAATCTCCGTTTGTAGGATTAGGGAAGATAGATATGTTTTCTGTTAGTAAGTTATCTTCTGTTGAGAGAACTTCTTCATCTCTAATCTGAAAAACTAATCCAGGGAAAGAAGCCGCTACTAATCCAGGAATATTAGACCAATTAGTTGCTCCCGCACCAAAATTGTCGTTAGGGTCTATGAGTACAGGTTCAGTTGGGCCACTTACATCGGTGGTAGAGCCTGCCCAATTCCATCTGTTAGCTCCTGTGACTGCGAAGGCCTCATCTACTGTTGGAAATGCTGCTATCCAATAAGTGCCTGGTTCTAATGTTATTTGAACACCTCCATTTGCTTCGGTTATCTGAACAGCTATAAAATTTGCAATACCAGCTCCATCTTCTTCGAGTGTAAATAATGAAGGAGGTATATCTGTTAATTCTACAAGAGCAGTTCCTGGTAGCAACGGATTCCCTGCGGGTAACCCACCTTCATCTTCATAAATAAAAATATTAAATCCAACGAGGTTGCTAAAATTTAAAAGATTACTCAAATTTCCTTCAAAATCCATTTCTCCTAATAAGGTTGAAGTTGTTAAAGTAAAATCATCAGCTGAGTAAACTCCATTCGTATCATTTCCTTGGAATGATACAATAAGCCCAATTGCTGCGTCAGGCACTTGATCTACTATAACGTTTTGTCCAAACATTGATAGACCTACAATAAATGATAATAGTAAAGTAATTTTTTTCATAATTTTATTTTTTTAGATGTCAAAAGACAAATTACAAAATCTAAGGTATAATCAGAAATATAAAAGCTTATTCGATGGAGTTTAACATATTTTTCATAATCTGTTAAACATTTATTATAAATTATAAGATTCTTGAAGTATCCACTCATATTTGCTATTTTCACTAATATTGTAAAAATTTATATGGATACATCCACATTTAAAGTAACTCAAAATATAGAGCTAGGGAGTAAAAGGAGCTCAGAAAAAACTAAGTTCTCTGAGGAAGAGCTGGCAAAACAACTTAAAAAGCTTAGAAAAAAACTAGGAAAACTTCAAGATACCTTATATGCTCATGGTAAGTATTCTGTACTTATATGCCTTCAAGGTATGGATACTTCTGGAAAAGATAGTCTTATACGTGAGGTATTTAAAGATTTTAATGCGCGAGGAGTAGAGGTGCAAAGTTTTAAAGTACCTACAGACTTAGAGCGTAAGCATGATTACCTTTGGAGGCATTACCTTGCTTTGCCCTCACGCGGAAAATTTGGAGTGCATAACCGCACACATTATGAGAATGTGCTCGTAACGCGTGTGCATCCAGAATATATTCTAGGAGAGAACTTACCTGATGTAAATAGTGTTGCAGATGTGAATGAAGCCTTCTGGGATGCCCGTTTTGACCAAATCAATGCTTTTGAGAAGCATCTTTCGGAAAATGGCACCTTAATTTATAAATTTTTTCTACACCTTTCTAAGGAAGAACAAAAAAACAGATTGCTTCGAAGGCTCAATAAGAAAGAAAAGAACTGGAAATTCTCTGCGGGAGATTTAAAAGAGCGCAAACTATGGGACGAGTATCAGAAATACTATGAAGATGCCATAAATAGGACCTCAAAACCTCACGCACCTTGGTATGTCATTCCTGCAGATAATAAGCCTGCTGCACGACTGGCAGTGGCCACTATATTACTAGAAACGCTTCAGGAATATGACGATATCCAGGAGCCCGCACTAGATGCAAAGACTCAAGAAAACTTAGAATTATACAAAGAACAACTTAACAATGAATAAATTAATTAATAGCATACTAGTCGTAGTTATTTGTTTGAGTTGTGCTTTCGCAAAAGCGCAACAAGACTCAATTCAACTAAAGAAAATCTATGATACAGCTTTAACGCAGGGTAACAGTTACCAGTGGTTGGATTATTTATCAAATCAAATTGGTTCTCGTTTGAGCGGAAGCTTAGGTGCAGAACTTGCTGTTGAATGGACAAAATCGCAATTAGATAGTATTGGATTAGATAAGGTATGGCTACAACCCGTAATGGTGCCTAAATGGATTAGAGGGGCAAAGGAATATGCTTATATTGAAACAGAATTAGGAGAAACAACACAAGTTCCTATTTGCGCATTAGGAGGCTCTATTGCTACGCCGCCTACGGGTTTAAAAGCGGCAGTTATTGAAGTACAAGGTATTAATCAACTCAAAGCTCTCAATCCAGAAGAAGTAAAAGGCAAAATTATCTTCTATAATAGACCCATTCAAGATGACCTTATTGAAACTTTTAAGGCGTACGGGGGTTGCGTGGATCAGCGTTATAGTGGAGCAGAAGAGGCTGCAAAACTGGGAGCTGCTGGTGTTATTGTTAGATCAGTAACCCATAGTATAGATGATTACCCACATACGGGATCTATGTCTTACGGAGACTTACCCAGAGAAAAACACATCCCAGCAGCCGCAATAAGCACCAAGGGAGCAGACCTATTAAGTACATTACTAAAACTTAATCCAGATACTAAGTTTTATTACAGTATGTATTGCAGAAGCCTCCCAGATGTAGAATCCTTTAATGTTATAGGTGAACTTACCGGTACTACTTACCCAGATAAATATATGGTAGTTGGTGGTCATTTAGATTCCTGGGATTTGGGCGATGGATCTCACGATGATGGAGCTGGTGTTGTGCAAAGTATGGAAGTATTGAGATTAATGAAAAGTATTGGATACAGGCCTAAACACAGTATACGTGTTGTTCTTTTTATGAATGAAGAAAACGGCTTAAGAGGAGGAAGAAAATATGCAGCAGAGGCAAAAGTTAAGAATGAGCAACACGTATTTGCCCTTGAGAGTGATGCCGGAGGATTTACCCCACGAGGATTTTCTTTTGATAGTGATGATCGCAATTTTAATCAAGTGTTAAGTTGGAAGAAATTATTTGAACCTTATTTAATACATTATTTCGTACAAGGAGGCAGCGGAGCAGATATTGGACCACTCAAAGAACCTAATTCTGGAATAGTACTAGCGGGATTACGCCCTGACTCGCAACGCTATTTTGATCATCATCACGCCGCAAATGACACTTTTGACGCAGTAAACAAAAGAGAATTAGAATTAGGCGCAGCTACACTGACCAGTCTAATCTACTTGATGGATAATTATATCCAAAAACCAGGAGTTCAATTAACAATGCCTATAAAGAATTAAGAAACTTATTTTAATACACGGGAATACCCATTTGTGAGAGTAGATGGGTATTTTTGTGCGATTCAATTATCTGTATAAAAATGCAATTGAACCGGTATACTAAGGAATTTAAAACCAATCTATCCATCGCTTACCCTATTATGTTAGGTCAACTGGGTCATATTCTTGTTGCCTTAGCAGATAATTTAATGGTAGGTCAATTGGGGCCCGCGCAGCTTGCAGCTGTCAGTTTAGGCAATAGTTTGGTTTTTATTGCCCTATCATTAGGAATAGGATTTTCATTTGCGATTACTCCTTTAGTAGCTGAGGCAGATGGAGCAGGAAATGTGGCAAAATGTAGGCTTCATTTTCATCATGGGGTCATTATGTGTACCGTTAATGGATTGTTTTTGTTTCTTGCCTTACTGCTTGCAAAACCCATACTCTACAGGCTCAATCAACCAGAAGAAGTAGTCGTTCTTGCTATTCCTTATTTGGAAGTTGTGGCTTTCTCTATGATTCCATTAATGATTTTTCAAGCCTTCAAACAGTTTGCAGATGGTTTATCGCAAACGCGTTATGCCATGTATGCCACACTACTCGCAAATGTTGTTAATGTAATCTTCAACTATTTTTTAATTTATGGTGTGTGGGTTTTCCCAAGATTAGAAGTAGAAGGAGCAGCTTGGGGAACATTAATATCTAGGTTTTTTATGTTGGGACTGTTGGTTTTTATGCTTTCGCGAAAGCGTAAATTCAATGCTTACTTTCAAATAACTGACATAGCTCATATTAAATGGTCGGAATTCAAGGAGCTTTTTAGATTAGGGTTTCCTACTGCTTTGCAAATGTTTTTTGAGATAGCAATTTTTACAGCTGCTATATTTCTTTCTGGTGTTTTAGGAACAAATGCACAAGCTGCAAATCAAATAGCCCTTAATCTCGCATCAATGACTTTTATGATAGCTGTTGGATTAGGAGTTACAGCTACAATTAGAGTAGGTAATCAAAAAGGAATGAATGATTTCCCCAATTTAAGGAGAATCGCGTTTTCAATATTTTTACAAGTATTTTTGATAGAGGCTGTATTTGCAATTGGTTTTATTATACTCAAAGATATCTTACCGCCTTTTTATGTAGATAACCCTGAGGTAATCGTACTGGCCTCCCAATTATTAGTTGTTGCGGCGTTGTTTCAGCTAAGTGATGGTGTGCAAGTTACTATACTAGGCGCTTTGCGAGGTATGCAGGATGTGAACATCCCCACAGTTATTTGTTTTATTGCATATTGGTTGATTGGTTTTCCTGTAAGTTGGTATTTAGGTAAAGCAGGAGCACTGGGGAGTCAAGGAATATGGGTGGGGCTTTTAGCGGGCTTAACAGCATCTGCAATAATGCTTTATTTTAGATTTAATCATATCAGTAGGAGATTGATTAATTCATAGACTAGTCTTAGATAAGTACATATGTCTTTATGAGTTGTGATTTTATCATTATGTGTTATTCAATACTCTGGTATTAGGCATTGGGCATTGGGGATTAGGTATTCGATATTCTATTTTCTATGTTCATCATTCATCATTCATCATTCATCATTCATCATTCATCATTCGTCATTCGTTATTTGGTATTCTATGTTCGTTATTCAACATTCAACATTCAACATTCAATATTCAATATTCAACATTCAGCAATCTCCAATCTCCAATCATCAATCTCCAATCAATAACTCTTTTTTAAATCAAAAAAGCCCCTGCATTGCTGCAAAGGCTTTTAGGCATTCGATATTCGTTATTCGTTATTCAAAAATATTCAATCTCCAACCCCTTTACCTCTTCAATGTAAAGTGTGCTTGGAAGGTACGCTGTGTGCCTATCTCATCTG
>JALZVV010000036.1 GCA_023299935.1 Dokdonia sp. | reverse complement strand
GCTGCGAGCATTGCAGATTATAATCAAGATGGATCAAATGACATTATTATTGGAACGGGAGGTGCAGATTTTTTTGGTAAATCTCCTAAATTACTTGATCAATATCTCGTAAAAACTGATAGCAGTTTTGTGGCTTCCTCCTTGCCAGAGATGTATCAAAATGCTTCTGTAATAGCACCCTATGATATAGATAATGATGGAGATTTAGATGTGTTTATTGGAAATCAAAGCATTACAGGAGATTTTGGAAAAGCTTCCAATTCCTATTTACTACTCAATGATAATGGTACGTTTAGCACTACGCAATCACAAGCTTTTGCCGCTATAGGAATGCTTACAGATGCTGTGTGGGATGATTTTTCAGGAGATGGAATTAAGGATTTAATCGTTGTAGGAGAATGGATGGCTCCTGTCTTTTTTGAAAACGATAATGGTCAATTTAAGAAACGTGAGCCTCTAGAAAAGCTTAACGGTTTATGGCAATCTATTGCTCCTTTTGATATAGACAATGATGGAGATATGGATTATCTGTTAGGTAACTGGGGTACCAATAGCAAATTTTACGCTAGCCCTAAAGAACCAATGCATTTGTATTATAATGATTTTGATGCAAATGGTCAAACCGAATCTATTGTTGCCACCGCTAAGGATGGAGAATACTATCCTTTAAATAATTTTGATGAACTTACATCGCAGTTAGTTTCTCTAAAAAAGAAGTATGGTTCTTATAAAGCCTTTGCAGGAGAACCAATAAATGACATTTTTAGTAAAGAACAATTAAAAAAGACAACAACTTTAGAAGTACACGCCTTGCAATCAGGTTTTTTAAAAAATGAAGACGGCATTTTTAGCTTTGTGCCTTTCAAGAGTGTCTTACAAGTTGCTCCTATCCTAGATTTTTGTGTTTATGATTTTGATAATGACGGCAAAAATGAAGCCTTACTTGCTGGAAATTATTTTGGCGTCAAGCCATATCACGGGAGATTAGATTCCTTTTCCGGTGCTTTATTAAAAGACGAGAATACAGTAATTTTGGGACATACTACTGGTTTAACGATAGGTCAGAAGTCTGTAAGAGATATTAGAATAATCACAGTGGCTAATAAAAAGTATTTATTAGCAACATTTAATAATGATAGCGCACAAGTATATGCGCTTACTAGCTATAAATGATGAAAACCTTTTTTAAAATAATAGGATGTATAGTACTAGTTACTGGCATCGTGAGCTGTGAAGATAATAGTGAACCTATTGTTATCACTCCAGAGGATTTTCACGAAAGTATAGATCACACTACTGAAGTTATTATTCACGATATTTTCTCACCTCCGGTTGCGAGTCGTATTTATGCCTATCCCAATGTTGCGGCTTACGAAATAATAGCAAATAGTAATACAGGCTTTAATCCTTTGTCAGGACAAATTCATGATTTAGGTGATATCCCTACTGCTCCTACTGAGCATTACAATCCTGAACTCGCCGCACTTGTAGCACATATGGATATGAGCAGAAGGCTTATTTTTTCTGAAGATATGCTTACTACTTATCGAGATAGTTTATACGGTGTTTGGCTAAAAGCTAATAAAAAAGAATTTGAAACTTCTAAAAAACATGGGCTTGCTGTTGCCGAGCATATTGCGACTTGGATGGACAAGGATAATTACAAGCAAACACGTACTATGCCCAAATTCTCTGTAACCACAACAGACGAATCAAGGTGGCAACCTACACCACCCTCATATATGGAAGGCATAGAACCGCACTGGAATAAAATACGCTCTTTTGTTATTGATAGTGCTGCGCAGTTTAAACCTACACCGCCGCCGCCATTTTCTATGGACATAGGTTCTGATTTCTATAAAGAACTGAAAGAAGTATATGATATAAGCCAGGAAATAACAGCAAAAGGTGATACTTCTGAAGAAATTGAGATTGCTCAATTCTGGGATTGTAATCCCTATGTCTCGGTAAATAGAGGACATCTTATGTTTGCCACAAAAAAGATTACCCCCGGTGGTCATTGGATGGGAATTGCAAAGATTGCTGCTCAAAAAGCAAATTATGACGTAGCTCAAACGGTACACACCTATGCAAAAACTTCTATTGCGATGGCAGATGCGTTTATAAGCTGTTGGGATGAGAAATACCGCTCCAATCTCGTTCGCCCAGAAACGCTTATCAATGAGCATATTGATGACAGCTGGCAACCTATTTTACAAACACCGCCTTTTCCAGAATATGTAAGTGGTCATTCTGTAGTCTCTGGTGCGGCAAGTGAAGCTTTGACTAGTATTTTTGGAGATGATTTCTCGTTTACAGATACAACAGAAGTTCCTTATGGACTCCCTATTCGTAATTTTACATCCTTTAGACAAGCAGCTCAAGAAGCAGCATTAAGTCGTATGTATGGAGGTATTCATTACAGAGCAGCCGTAGACATAGGTTTAGAACAAGGGGTTAATCTAGGGCAATTTGTAGTAAGCAATCTAAAAATGAAAGTAACCAATTAAACCGTTTCTAATTCGTATGAAAAAAGTAATTTCTCTTTTTTTAGGGCTGTTAATTATAGCAGCCGTTTGGTATTTCTTTATTAAAAAAAATGATTATATCGTTCGTTTTGAGGCTTCGTCTACCGTAGGCACGATTAATCAATCTATCAAATCTTGGAAGTTAACAAAGCAGAATAGTACGCTGCATCCTTCTGAAAGCCTTGAAATTGTAAAACAACAGCTTAT
>JALZVV010000035.1 GCA_023299935.1 Dokdonia sp. | reverse complement strand
AGCGGTTGTTTCTGGTGTATAGAAGCGGTGTATGAGAGTGTTAAGGGTGTTAAAGAATCTATCTCAGGATATAGCGGTGGACATACAGAAAACCCGACCTACCAATCTAGTAACACGGGAATAACAGGTCACGCAGAGGCTGTTGAAATTCATTATGACCCTACAGTAATTAGCTTTTCACAGCTAGTAGATGTTTATTTTGGCTCGCAAAATGTAACCCAAAAATACGGTCAAGGACCTGATAGAGGCTCGCAATATCGCTCCATTATTTTCTATCAAAATGATTCAGAAAAGAGCATTATTGCTGGAAAAATTAAAGAACAAGAAGCAATTCACGGAAAAGGTAGAGTTGCCGCAGAAGTAATCTCTTTTCAAAAATTTTGGAGAGGAGAAAACTATCACCAAGACTACGAAGCCAGAAACCCTAGCAACCCGTACATTCAAAATGTATCGATACCTCGCTTGCGTCGTTTCCAGCAAAAATTTCCAGAATTATTAAAGAATAATGCACATTAATCTTTAGTTACTTTTAATTCAAACAATAAAGGATACAAAAGGTCTTTAGTCACATAAAGGCCGTTTTTTTGTTGCACTAAGTCTGGCAACACATTATACGGACTCTCATCGTATTCCTTCAAATAATCTACTCGAAGTCCAGCTTTTGTAAGTGCATTAACAACCTGCCCTAAACCGTGATTCCAGCCATACTCTTTACTCACCATTTTTGAATCTGAAGCCGCATACGTACCTTCATATTCTTCATAAATAGCCTCATCTTGATGGTACCCATAACGCATACTTGCTTTTCCTTTAGTATAATCAAACATCCATACGATAGGGTGAAAGTCTATAATGTAGAATATCCCACCGGGTTTCAAGCGTTGGGCAATCATTGCTCCCCAAGGTTCTAGATCGGGCAACCAACCTATGGTACCATAACTGGTAAATATGATATCAAAGTTTTTAGAAATATATTTTGAGGTGTCTAATACATTACAACACACAAAATCGGCAGGGATTTTTAATTCTTGAGACAATGCTTTAGCAAAAGCAATTCCCGTATCACTAATATCGATACCCGTACATTGAGCTCCTAAGCGCGCCCAACTTAAGGTATCCTGTCCAAAATGGCATTGCAAATGCATCAAAGATTTTCCCTTTACATCACCTAAAGCCTTTATCTCATAGGTGTTAAGCGTACTATCCCCTTTCTTGAATCCCTCTAGATTGTAAAATTTACTTTGTGTATGCACTTTTACTTTATCGTTCCAAGTAAGACGATTGGTCTCAAAATATTCTGGCTTTGACTCCCTCATAATGCGTATTTTTGATAAAAAAGTATGGAAAAGATACTGCATTTTGATAGTCAAGCCATTGAAAAAATGGACAAACTATTTAGAGCCAATTTCATAAATAGTGTTACGGGTTTCAAATCGGCAAATCTGTTGGGTAGCATCTCATCTTCTGGAGTTACTAATCTGGCAGTTTTTAGTTCGGTAACGCATCTAGGTAGTCATCCACCCTTGTTGGGATTTATCACCCGCCCTACCGTCGTAGCCAGACATACCTATCTCAATATCAAGGATAATAAACGCTTTACTGTAAACCACATACATAGTGGGATAATAGCAGCATCGCATCAAACAGCTGCTCGTTATGATTCTGCGGTGTCCGAATTTGAAAGAACGGGCCTTACCGAAGAATATCTCAATAACCACAAAGCTCCTTTTGTAAAAGAAGCCCAGGTTAAAATAGCCTGTGAGTATGTTAATGAATACGACATCAAAGAAAATGGTACTGTACTCGTGGTAGCGGCAATAAAGCACATTTACTTGCCTAAAGACTCCTTTACCGATGATGGTTGGATTGACCTAAACCAACTAAATGGAGTTAGTATTAACGGCTTAGATTCGTATTCCAGCCCAAAATTATTGGAGCGCTTTTCCTATGCAAAACCAGATACTCCTATAAAGTCTATTCTAAAGAAGGAATAGTATCTTTGCCCAGAAGAAAAGTAAAGAATTGCGAAAGTTAAGCTTTCGCGAAAGCGTAAAAATATGCAAATCAACGATATCCCAAAAATCAAACATTCAGAAAGTGATAATTTTTTCCTTCTAGCAGGCCCTTGCGCCATAGAAGGTGAAGATATGGCGATGCGCATTGCAGAAAAGGTAATTACTATTACTGACAAACTAGAAATCCCTTACGTATTTAAAGGAAGTTTTAGAAAAGCTAATCGTAGTCGCGTTGATAGTTTTACGGGAATTGGAGATGAGAAAGCGCTGGAAATTCTAGCTAAGGTTTCTGAAAAATTTGATGTACCTACGGTAACTGATATTCACGAAGCTTTTGATGCTGCTCTAGCAGCTCAATATGTAGATGTACTGCAAATTCCTGCCTTTCTTGTACGACAAACTGCCTTGGTCGTTGCAGCTGCAAAAACTGGAAAAGTAGTCAATCTTAAAAAAGGACAGTTTATGTCTCCAGAAGCCATGCAACACGCCGTAAAAAAAGTACACGATACAGGAAATGATAAAGCTTGGATTACAGATCGTGGGACCATGTTTGGGTATCAAGATATGATTGTAGATTTTAGAGGGATTCCTACCATGCGCGAGTTTGCGCCTACTGTATTAGATGTTACCCACTCTTTACAACAGCCCAATCAATCTAGTGGCGTGACTGGAGGAAGACCAGATATGATAGAAACTATTGCACGAGCAGGAGTCGTAAATCACGTAGATGGATTGTTTATTGAGACCCATTTTGACCCTGCAAATGCAAAAAGTGATGGGGCAAATATGCTGGATATAGCACATTTAGAACGCTTGCTATCTAATCTTGTTGAGATTAGAAAAACTGTGAATACTTTTAAATAAAAAGGGCAATCTTCCCTCAAAAATACCTCTATTTATTTTATGGGAAACGAATCAATAATGAGTATTTAATCGGGCGGCGGCTACTAGAATTTCTTGAAGCAAGACGATATCTATATCTTCTGGCGAATGATATCGCAAAGACCTCAAATTCTTACGCTTCTCTCCTCCAACCAGATGTGCTTTATACTCTTCTAATAAAACACCCCAGGTAAAACCAACATCCACATAGCTTTTTCTAAAATTTAGAAAGCATAACATCTTTCCGTTTATGGAATAAAATGGGAGATTCCATTTATAGGCTTCTTCTACCTCTGGAAGGCTATGTTTAATGATGGCCTGAAGCTCTATGAGCATTGCCTGCCAAGGTTCTGGTTTAGAAAGAATATAATTATCAACTGGATTCATAGTGTTGTTTACAAGCGACGATAAAATTACCTATTTTTAAGCAACCACAAAACAAGTATCTCATGAGCACTCGTCGTACCTTTATAAAACAAACTGCCATAGCAACTGCAGGCATTAGCCTTGCGCCAAGTATGTCATTAGGTCAGAATAGCTTGTTTGTAAGCAAATTAAATATTGGTTTAATAGGTGTTGGCCTGAGGGGTACAAATCACTTAAACAACCTCTTGCAAAGAGATGATGTAAACATTACTGCGATTTGTGATATCGATTCTAATCGTATCGCTATAGCCAAAGAACATATGGCTAAAGCTGATGCAAAAATACCTAGCGTTTTCGGAAAAGATGATTACGATTATCGCAATCTCCTTCAAGAAAAAAATGTAGATGCTGTTATTATTTCCACCCCTTGGTTATGGCATACACGTATGGCTGTAGACAGTATGAAAGCTGGAAAATACACTGGAGTAGAGGTCTCTGCGGCAAATACAATGGAAGAATGTTGGGACCTTGTAAATACCCACGTAGAAAGCGGTTCCCATCTTATGATTTTAGAGAATGTGAACTATCGCCGTGATATTATGGCCGTACTTAATATGGTGCGACAAAATGTTTTTGGAGAACTCATTCATTTTAGATGCGGCTATCAACACGATTTGCGTTTTGTAAAACTCAATGACGGTAAAACGGCTTATGGTAAGGGTGTAGAGTTTGGTGATAAAGGTATTTCTGAATCAAAGTGGCGTACCCAACATTCCCTATTACGCAATGGAGATGTATATCCTACACACGGTGTAGGGCCTATCGCTGCAATGTGCAATGTAAATAGAGGCAATCGCTTTGTTTCTATGACTTCTCATTCCACTAAATCAATTGGAATCAATAAATACATTGTAGAAAATGGTGGAGCAGACCACCCCAATGCAAAACTTAAATGGAAACAAGGAGATGTTATCACCTCAACCATTGATACAGCTAATGGAGAAACCATTATTGTCACTCACGATTGCAACTCGCCCCGGCCCTACTCGCTTGGATTTAGGGTTCAAGGCGCACAAGGTCTCTGGGAAGTAGACGGCAGTAGAATTTATATAGAAGGGCAATCAGAACCTCACCGTTGGGACGAGGCCAAACCGTGGTTAGAAAAATACGACCATCCTTTGTGGCAAAAGTTTGGAGAATATGCTCAAGGCTCTGGACACGGCGGTATGGACTTTTTTGTACTTAATGCCTTTGTAGAGAGTGCAAAACAAAATATCGCACCACCACTAGATGCCTACGACGCAGCTGCTTGGAGTGCTATCACTCCGCTTTCTGAGGCGTCCATTGCAAACAATGGAGAACCGCAAGATTTCCCAGATTTTACACGTGGCCTTTGGGTGCGTCGTAAACCCTATAACTGGATTAAAAATACCTATTAATGCCAGGAGTACGAGTAAAAGCACCGGGGCGTATCTGTCTTTTTGGGGACCATCAAGATTACCTTGAACTTCCTATTATTGCTTGCGCTATCAATAGGTATATCACAATTACAGGTACACCCAATACTACCGACTATTTTGAGTTCGACATGCCTGATTTGAGGGTGCGCTTTCGCAAAAATACTAGAGCTCAACACAATAGCACGCTAGACATTATCGCCCCAGAAGAAAATGCCTCCCATAATATCCATCTTGATGCTGCATTAAAAGTGCTTAGCCAGTATGATTGCATTGCTAACCAAGGTTATACCATTACTATAACTGGAGATATCCCAATAAACGCAGGACTCTCTAGCAGCTCTGCAGTAGTGGTAGCTTGGGTGCAATGGATGCTTAGTACTTTGGGCTGTAATCAAGAAATAACTCCCTTACTCGTTGCTAAAATTGCCTATCAAGCCGAAGTAGTCGAACAGCATTCTCCCGGCGGAAAAATGGACCAGTACACTAGTGCTCTGGGCAATATAATATATTTAGAAACCGATAGGCAATCTCAGGTAAAGCATCTAGGCAAAGATCTCAACGGACTTATCATAGGCGTTTCTGGAATTCCAAAAGACACCATTGGACTATTAGGAGATTTACGGGGCAATGCCTTAAAAGCCATCGCCAAAATTAAAAAAGCCCACCCCTCCTTCGAACTTTCTCAAGCTACGCTTCTGGAGTATGAGAAATATAAATCTGACTTAACTTCACAAGAGCTTCCATTTTTTTATGCAGCTATACAGAATCATATAATTACTCAAGAGGCTTTAGTATGCTTTCGCGAAACAGCTATCAACTACAAAAAACTAGGCCAGCTGATGAATGCCCATCATAAGGTTCTCAAAGAGTCATTACAGATTACCGTCCCTCGTATAGATGCAATGATTGATGCGGCAATAGTAGCTGGCGCTTACGGAGCAAAAATTGTAGGTTCTGGAGGTGGAGGCAGTATTTGTGCCCTTTCGCCGAAAGGCAAAGAAGAAAAAATTATTCAAGCCATCAAAAAAGCTGGAGGTCAAGCCGCTTATGTGGTTAAGGTATCTCAAGGTGTATACACGCTATGACTAAAAATCTTATCATATTAGCCGGGGGCGCTTCCTCAAGGATGAAAAATTCAAGAGAGGACACCCTCTCCCAAGATGCTAGAAATCAGGCAAACACGAGAAGCAAGGCACTTATTCTATTGAATGAACGACCTATGTTAGATTATGTACTGTATAATGCTAAACAAGCAGGACTTGAAAATATCTTTATTGTAGTTAGCCCTTCTGGCGATTTGTTTAAAACCTATTATGGAGAACAAAGGCAACACAATAGTTTTCGTGGATTGGACATATCCTTCGTCACCCAACACATTCCCCAAGAGCGTACAAAACCTCTGGGAACAGCAGATGCAGTTTATCAATCCCTAGAGCAATATCCAGTATTACAAACTCAGGAGTTTTTAGTGTGCAATTGTGATAATCTTTATAGCAGCGATGCATTCAGAGCCTTAAAAGAAAATTCGGCAGTTAATGCTTTTATCAATTATGACCGGGATGCACTGGACTACCCTATGGAGCGTATTGGTCGTTTTGCGCTTACCAAAGTGAATGCTATGAACCACCTTCAAGCTATTATTGAAAAACCAGATGCCCAACAAATGGAGAAGTATAGAGGGAAGGACGGGAGTTTTCGCGTAAGCATGAATATTTTTAAATTCAATGGAAAGCACTTCTACACTTTTCTTAAAAACTGTCCAATTCATCCAGAACGCAATGAAAAAGAACTTCCTACGGCACTGCTCAATATGGTACAATCAAAGATAACAACGGTGCTCGCTATTCCTTTTTCTGAACACGTGCCTGATATTACCTCTAAAGGTGATATTTCTACAATGAATGATTATCTTACTACCCACTTTAAGAATTTAGATTGGAATTAAAATCGCCTTTATGATTGATTTATCTACCCTTGACCTTCTCATTATTGTCGGACTTTTTGTCATTATTCTAGGTGTTGGACTTTATGTAGGTCGCAGCGCTGGTAAAAATACAGGACAATACTTTTTATCAGGTCGTAATATGCCCTGGTGGTTACTAGGACTCTCTATGGTAGCGACCACTTTTTCTACAGATACGCCTAATCTCGTGACAGATATCGTGCGTACCAATGGTGTGGCCGGTAACTGGGTCTGGTGGGCATTTTTGATAACCGGATTATTGACTGTTTTTGTGTATGCAAAACTCTGGCGCAAGTCTAATGTAAAAACAGATATAGAGTTTTATGAGTTACGATATGGTGGTGCGCCCGCACGATTTCTAAGAGGGTTTCGAGCTATATTTTTAGGGGTATTCTTTAATATGTTTGCAATGGCAGGAGTAATGCTCGCTGCGATAAAAATAGGAGAAGTTATGCTAGGTCTTGATGGTTGGATGACCATCTTAATCGCAGGAAGTATTACGATGTTGTTTAGTACTATTGGGGGTTTTAAAGGGGTGGTTTATACCGATTTTATTCTGTTTTTTGTAGCTATGATTGGTGCTGTGGGTGCTGCTTGGTATATTGTAGGTCTGCCAGAAGTAGGCGGTATTGAGGCGATGATAACACATCCCAATGTTGCTGATAAACTTGCTTTTATTCCTGAGGTTTCTGATACAGAGCTATTAATCACTTTATTTATTATTCCTATTGCTATACAATGGTGGAGCAGCTGGTATCCAGGCGGAGAACCTGGTGGCGGTGGTTATGTGGCACAACGTATGCTAGCCGCCAAAGATGAAAATCACGCCATAGGAGCAACTTTCTTTTTTAATTTTATGCATATTGCCTTACGTCCTTGGCCGTGGATATTAGTAGCACTTGCATCTCTTGTAATATTCCCAAATATTGAAAGTATACAAGCAGCCTTCCCCCATATTTCTGAAGACAAACTAGGGCAAGATCTTGCCTACTCTGCAATGCTCACTAAACTCCCAAGCGGACTTTTAGGAGTCGTTCTTGCATCTCTTGCTGCGGCATTTATGAGTACTATTTCTACCCACCTCAATTGGGGGGCGTCTTATATCGTACACGATTTTTACAAAGCACAGCTCAATAAAAAAGCTACAGAAAAGCAGCAAATTAATGTCGCTCGTATTACTACAATTGTCCTTATGATTATTAGTGCTTTTATGGCACTGGCTCTGCAAAATGCACTACAGCTATTTGATATCATTATTATGTTTGGCGCAGGTACAGGACTTGTATTTATCTTACGCTGGTTCTGGTGGCGTATTAATGCGTGGACAGAGATAAGCGCTATGTTTGCCTCAGGCGTTATATCTATGCTCCTTACGTTTACTTCACTTGGTGACACCCTTTTTGGCGCCACAGCTACTTTTCCCGCTTACGCAAAATTTCCCTTTGTGGTCCTTAGCTCTATGATCATTTGGATAGTAGTTACCTTTCTCACTCAACCAGAATCTAAAAACGTATTACAATCTTTTTACAAAAGAACCCAACCCGGTGGACCTGGATGGAAAAAAGTAATTGCCGAAGCGAAAGCCGAAGGCAATGACCTTATAGATACCCAAGAACCTTGGAGTGTCCCTAGCGGTATTCTTGCGATGCTATTAGGCTGCGCTTTTGTATACGGCTCCTTATTTACAACAGGATATTTTATTTATGGACAAACGACTAAAGCTTTAATAGGTCTTGGTGTGGTTATTGTTTCTGGAATTCTGTTGCGTGGCGTTTGGAAAAAAATGCAACACAAATTGGCTTAGGATTCAAGGGGTTAATGAATGAATGATGCAATGATTGAATTAATTAATGGATTAATGAAAAAACAGATTTTACTCATAGTATTAATGGCTTTTGTGCTCGTAGGATACGGGCAAGAAAGCACGGCGACTTATCAAAAGGCGCTTACAGTTATCACCAATAGCCCAGAATTTAAGAGTTTGGATATTGATAGATATACTTTTTCCAAACAGAGCATAAGTTTTATTAATAGTGCATACGCCTTTTATCTAGATGATCCAGATATTCAATTTATTGAGTATGACTTTGACAATTATTTTGGTGAATTCTATCAGCCTATCGAAATCAAGGAATTTGAGTCCTTGCGAACCAAGAAAAGAGCACAGCATATACTATATGTCTCAGAAACCGAGCAAGACCACTTTATCATAGAACTCCTCAATTTTAAACGTAAAAAACGAGGCAAGTACCCTAAGTTTTATAGCGGAGCGAGTTATTCGTTTTTATTCAAGAGAGAGACTAAT
The DNA here is from genome assembly GCA_023299935.1 of Dokdonia sp. GTDB lineage: Bacteria > Bacteroidota > Bacteroidia > Flavobacteriales > Flavobacteriaceae > Dokdonia. The sequence continues at coordinate 1,254 of JALZVV010000035.1, read as the reverse complement.
GGCAATGTCACTTATTTGAGAACGATACGCATAGTGAATCAGTAGAGGTTTGCCACCTTGCATTTATTTAAGCAAGGCGTAGAGAACAATCACGATTAAATCCCAAAAAGAAAAAGACGCTGAGCAAGGTGATGAGATTCTGAAACGAGTTCAGAATGACGAAAATCCTAACGTATAGTTTTTCCCAATGATAAGATTCTGAAACTAGTTCAGAATGACGAACCCCTCCTATTCCCTATTCCCTATTCCCCATTTTAACAAAAAATTTATTCCTTCTTCTGTATTGTTAATTGCGAAATAATATTAACTTTGAATTTCAAAGTACTTTATTATGGAGTCAAAAAAATATATAGAAGACCTCTCTGAGATTAAAAGCTTAATGAATAAGTCTTCGCGATTCATGTCTATAAGCGGATTATCAGGCATACTAGCTGGGGTGTATGCCTTGATTGGTTTTTTCTTTGCCTATAGGCAATTAGCTTTTCAGGTACTTCCTGGTATTTCGGCGGACAGCTTACCAGAAGGTACAGATTCTGGTTTGGCAGGTCTATTAAATGCCTTCACAGGAGGCTATCTAGGAGGACATTTTAACATTGCAACCATAGAGATTGCTACAATTGGTATGATTACACTACTATTTGCTGTAGGAACGGGAATACTCTTAACAATGCGTAAAGCGAAAAAAGAAAATGAAAAAATATGGAACAACGCATCAAAAAGATTATTATTAAACTTTATGCTTCCTGTAGTTGCTGGTGCAGTATTTTGTGCTGTACTTCTCCAATATGGAATTATTGGTTTAATCGGTCCAGCTACACTTATTTTTTATGGTTTAGGACTTATTAACGCAAGTAAATATACAATAGGAGATATACGCTTTTTAGGCATTTTAATATTAATTCTAGGGTTTATTAGCACACAATTTATAGGTTTTGGATTGTTTTTCTGGGCCCTTGGTTTTGGTGTTTTCCATATTATTTATGGAGCACGACTCTATTTTAAATATGATAGGCACTAACTTCGCTTAGGCGAAAGCGAAACCATTATGAGTATTATTAACAACATCAATAAAGCATTTGACCATCGCATACGCCTTGGGATAATGAGCGTGCTTATGGTGAATGAAAGTGCAGATTTTAAGACACTCAAAGAACTCCTGGGTGCTACAGATGGCAACCTAGCTAGCCATACCAAAGCGCTAGAGAAAGAAAATTATATCATCGTTCAAAAATCATTTATCGGCCGTAAACCCAA
>JALZVV010000034.1 GCA_023299935.1 Dokdonia sp. | reverse complement strand
AAGGCTAGCGTGCGATGCGTACTTTAAGTTAGGTTTTTGCGAACTCAAGCTCTTTTTAGCTTTTCACTTTGGAAAATCTAATGCAATAGATCAGGGACACACTCTAAATATACGCACACTGTGGGTTAAGCAATTGCTTTTGTAATAATATACCCTATAAAAGACAATAGCGGTTTGAGTTAAAACCCAAACCGCTATTGCGTAAACAGCTTGATATCTGTAATTAATTTCTTCCTGCCATAATTCCTCCATCAGTATCCCAGATTGCGCCAGTAACCCATGAAGCTTTATCTGATAGTAGGAAAAGAATACTGTTAGCAATATCATTAGGCTCTCCTATTCTCCCGATTGGGTGAAATCCATTAAAACCTTCTAATGCTTCCTCTGCTTCTTGCTTCCCTCCAAAAACACCGTGATACACAGGTGTATTTACTACGGCTGGCGATACTGCATTTACACGTATATTATCGTCTGCTAGTTCCATAGCTAGGTGTTGTGTCAATGAGTGTAAGCCTGCTTTTTGCATAGAGTAGGCAGAAGATGGCGTTGCTTTAACCGCTTGTTTTGCCCACATAGAACCTACATTTACAATAGAACCACCGCTAGTAGATTTCATTTTTTTAGCAGCACTTTGCGTAATAAAAAAGAAACCTCTGTTTAAATCTAGGTAAGAGTTGTAATCTTCCATAGTATGGTCTAAGAATGGTTTTGGACCAAAAATCCCTGATGCATTTACAAGGTAGTCTAGATTCTCTAAAGATTCAATTTTTGAAGTTAAGGCATTAACGTCATCAGCATTAGAGATGTTTGCGCTATGCTTAATAAGATTAGGAGCATCTGCTATTTTATCTACATTTCTTCCTACGACGTGCACTGTAGCTCCACCTTCTAGTAAGGCATTAGTTGTTGCATTACCAATCCCACTTGTGCCTCCAATAACTAAGGCCACTTTGTTTTGTAAATTTTCCATTTGTTTTTATTATTTATAAGTATTAATTAATTCCAATTTGGTTTTTTCTCAATTGCGTATCCGTCAGAGACGGTACTTCCTTCTAAAACATTTTCTTTTGCTTGTATTACGATAAAAGCGAAAAGTATAGCGGAGTTATTTCTAACGGCTCTCTCTGTATCTGTTGCAACTCTAATAATCGTTCCTTCTTCCATAGCTATATAGTTATCATTGAGAAGCATTTGTCCTTTTCCTTTAATTGCGATATACACCTCTTCGTTTTCTTTGTGTTTGTGAAGGAATGGTATTGCCGTATTGGCCTCCATTGTATTAAAAGATATTTCGCAACTCGTTAATCCCAATTCGTCTTTTACAAATCGTTTACCTTCAATTTTAAAGTTGGGATTTGGCTGGAAAACATTTTCTGTTAGGTTAGAAAAGACGCCCAGCTCTATTTTAGAATAGTCGTTTTTGTTTTGTTCTTTTTTGTTCATTGTTGTTAAATTATATACAGACAGGTCTGTCTTTTTATGTATAAATTTTTTTTAACCTATTATTTTGGAACATAAATTCTTTGTCTCTTTTATAGGCCAGTCTGATTGATGTAAATGACTTTCACTAACAGCACTTTCATAGAGCAAATAAATTTTGCGTGACAATGAATGCAAGTCTTGTGATTTCATTTTATCTAAGTTGTTCTTCACAAGTTTTGTAATGAGTTGAATAAAAGCAGTTTTCTGCTTTTGTATTTCATTCCTAATAGTGGCATTGTTGCTTGGTATTTCAGAAACAGTTTTTACACACCAACATCCATTAAAATTTTTAGTTTGGAAGAATAGGTGTAAAAAATCAAAAATAGCAAGTACTTGTTCCTTTCCTTTTTGTCTGGAAGCTGTGAATGCTTCAATGTCTCTAATAAAGTCTGCCTCTTTAAATTGAAGATAAGCAAGACAAAGGTCTTCTTTAGATTTAAAATGACTGTAAAGTGTTGCTTTAGCTATTCCTGCTTCAGAAATAATCTCATTAATGCCAGTGGCGTTATACCCATTCTTATAAAATAGGGATGAAGCTGTTTCAATGATTCTATTTTTTATTTCAGAATGTTTCACGCGGCTAAGATAATACAAAACTTATAAAAACAGACAAGTCTGTATGTTTTTGATTACCCGTAAGACTAAGAGCATCCAAGGTGGTGTCTGAGCGTCTTTTTGTAAGAAACCTAAGTGTTGAAAATAAGCGGTGCTTTTCGAACCTGCCTGCCGGCAGGTATGCCCAAACTTTGGGTTAAGCACCAAACATGTCTTAATTATAGGTATTGTTGTGTGCAGTTTTTTATTTCAGTCGTTTCTTAATATCCATTCTCTGATGTAAAATTCTAACGATTTCAACAATTTCATTTTCTATTTTTCTGTAAAAAATCAGATGAGATTTGATTTTCGTTACTCGATAATTTTTTCGAGTTTGTTCCTGAGATTTTTCAATCAGGTAATTATCGGCAATGAATTCAATCTCTTCAATTATTAATTCATAATACCTGTCGGCTTGTGCTTTAGACCATTTGTGAAAAGTATATACCCAAATATCATTTAAATCATCAATCGCTTGTTTACTTATTCGGTATTGGTTTTTACTCATAAGTGTCGGCGATGTAATTCAGTCAAGTTTTGTTTTGGGTCAAAGTTTTCAACAAATCCGCTATTTTCTCCAACTTCGAGAGCTTTAATAAGTTCTCTTTCTTTTTTTTCTTCACGTTCTAACAAACGTAAGGCTGAACGAATAACTTCGCTAACAGAACCGTATCTACCAGAATTTACTTCTTCTCTTATAAAATCTTCAAAATGATTTCCGAGTGATATTGATGTGTTTTTTCCCATTTTGGCTATAATTTACTCAAAAGTACCAAATCTTGGTAACGCAACCAAATGGCACACAACAGCCACCGCATAAA
>JALZVV010000033.1 GCA_023299935.1 Dokdonia sp. | reverse complement strand
AGTAGCTCTTCCAGAAGTGTGCGCTGAGGTTCTGGACCAGATAAAACCGCAATGGCAGTATATTTTATATCCTCTCTCTTAGATGACATACGACTTAAAGGGCCTATATATTTTGTTGGGATTACAGTTTTTTGAGGATGACCCAATTGACCACTTAATTTGTCCTCTCCTTGCCAATCGGGCACCCAGCATTCATTAAATTTTTTTATAAATCGATTGTGGAGGTAGCTAGAGAATCCAGTACTTAAACGGCTTAAAACCCTAAGCTGATGCGTCATATAAACAGATGGAACCTTTGCTGAATATAGTCCCAATCTATTGTCTGAGAGAACGCCATCTATCTTGTGCTCTTCAATGAGGCGCTGCAGTATCTTATGCTCTGCCTTAATCGCATTATTAATTTTGGGTAGACTCAATAATAATTTTAAAAGTAAACGACTGCCTTTTTTAGGATACTGGATATTATAACTAGGTAAACTGAGGGCCAGAGTGTCTGGGAATTCCTTTTTAAGAAGTTGTAATGCATCTCCATCGCTGGCAATAATTACTTTAAAACCTTCTGCTATAAGTGCGTTTATTATTGGGATACACCTAGAGGCGTGTCCTAAGCCCCAATTGAGAGGCGCAACCAATATGGTTTTCATGCGGTTCATTTATGCAAATATCTTACTATTATACGGACTAAAGATTCCTTAATTTTGCCAAAATATATTAAAGCACTGTGGGAAGTAAAAATAAGCTGAAACGCTTTCGCGAAAACGAAACTTTTAAAAACGTCGTTCAACCACTTCGAGAGGAGTTGGTGGACAACCCTTTCCCTTTAAAGGGAAAATGGAACAAGGATTTTTTTAAAAATAATAATCCCATTGTTCTAGAATTGGGATGCGGTAAAGGCGAATATTCAGTAGCGCTTGCTCGTAAATATCCTGAAAAAAACTTTCTGGGCATAGATATTAAAGGAGCACGTTTTTGGCGAGGAGCAAAAACAGCTCTAGAAGAAGGTTTAGACAATGTGGGATTTATGCGTACCCAGATTGAATTGGTAGAATACGCTTTTGCCAAAGCAGAAATTGCAGAAATCTGGATTACCTTTCCCGACCCTCAAATCAAGTACAAGCGTACAAAGCATAGAATGACTAATACGGAGTTCTTGCAGAAATATAAGAACATTCTAGCTCCAGAAGGGACTATAAATCTCAAAACAGACTCAGAGTTTATGCATGGCTATACTTTAGGTTTGCTACATGGCGAAGGACACGAGATATTAGATGCAAATCATAATGTCTACAAAAACGAATATTCTCCTAAAGAAGTTACTGGTATCCAAACTTTTTACGAAAAACAATATTTAGAGCAAGGAAAACCAATTACTTATATTAAATTTAGAGTGAAATAGACTAACACCCTGGAAACAACTAAACTTTTCTTAATTACTTATTTTGCTGCATTGGCAGGGGTGATTCCACCTGGACTTATCAATATGTCTGTGGCAAAAACCTGTGTAGAACACGGCAAGAAAAATGGTATTTTAGTGGCTGTTGGAGCATCTATAATAGTCTCTTTTCAAGCTTGGATTGCCATTCAGCTGGCACGATATATTTTTGGGAACCCCTATGTACAAAACATGTTGTTGCGCGTAGGGCTAGTGATTTTTGGAATTTTGGCTATTTTCTTCTTTATAAAAGCAAAAAAAAGTAAAGTCAAGCAGGTCAAAGCTCCTAAACATGCCGGATTAAAAAGTTTAGGAAAGGGAATGATGGTATCTGCATTAAATGTTTTGCCCATACCGTATTTCTGTGCCTTAGGAGTAGGTCTTAATGTGAGCGGGAAGGTAGATTATGGTGTTATGGCAATGATTACCTTTATTGGTGCAGCAACCTTAGGTACGTTCACAGCACTCTATCTCTATGCTACTTTCTTTGCTAAAATTAATAACAAAAATGCCTCTTTTAGCAAGTATTCCAATTACTTTATGGCGGTATTAATGTTAATTCTGCTCATAGTGACTTTAGTGCGCATGCTTTATTTTTCATGAATTATTCTGATCAGACTTTAGGCTTTTTTGACAAGGTTTATGTTGTGGTGCGACAGATTCCTGAAGGTCGTGTGACGACCTATGGTGCGATAGCCAGGTACATAGGTTCAGGGGGAAGTTCTAGAATGGTAGGATGGGCAATGAATGGGGCTCATAGATATCCAGATATTCCTGCACAACGTGTCGTAAATAGAGTTGGTTTGCTCACGGGAAAAATGCATTTTGGGAGTTCTAATGCAATGCAACAAATGCTCGAAGCCGAAGGAGTCCTCATAGAAAATGACAAGTTAGTAGCGTTTAAAGAGAAGTTTTGGGACCCCAGTGTGGAGTTGGAGGATTTCATTTTTTAGTGCGCTTATGTAAAGAACACTTGTACCCCAATAATCTTCTAATAAAAAGGGATTTATTTGAACTTTAGAATACCAATTGTGCGCCGTATCTTTGTGCTTAGAATTAGTCTAGATAAAGACTAATAAAATGCTTGAAAAGAATACATGAAATTTAAGAAACAAGATATACTTACAGCACTCAAAACAATTACAGTGCCTGGTGCTGGAGAGAATATGGTAGATAGTGGCGCGGTAACTAATGTGCTCACTTTTGGAGATGAGGTTATTGTTGATATAACCATTAATAATCCTGCTTTACAAGCTCGTAAAAAGACAGAGTCAGAAATTGCACGCGTTATAAAAGAACAAGTATCTGCAACGGCAACGGTAAAAATCAATCTCAAGATTGATGCCCCTGCACCATCAGCAACAAACGAAATTAAAGGGAAAGCAATTCCTGGGATTAAAAATATAGTGGCTATAGCCTCAGGAAAAGGAGGCGTAGGGAAATCTACAGTAACAGCAAATATTGCAGTGACCTTGTCTAAAATGGGATTTAAAGTAGGAATCCTAGATGCCGATATTTATGGGCCATCTACGCCTATTATGTTTGATGTAGTTTCAGAGCGACCATTATCTGTAAATATAGATGGGAAATCCAAGATGAAACCCGTAGAAAACTATGGTGTAAAAATCTTATCGATAGGTTTCTTTACAAAACCAGACCAAGCGGTTATATGGAGAGGGCCAATGGCAGCCAAAGCACTTAATCAAATGATTTTTGATGCGGCTTGGGGAGATATAGACTTCTTACTATTAGATTTACCACCGGGAACAGGTGATATTCATCTTAGTATTATGCAGTCGTTACCTATTACAGGTGCTGTTGTAGTGAGTACACCTCAAACGGTTGCTCTAGCAGATGCAAAGAAAGGAGTGGCAATGTTCCAGCAGGAAAGTATTAATGTTCCTGTGTTAGGTATTGTAGAGAATATGGCATATTTCACACCAGAAGAATTGCCAGATAATAAATACTACATCTTTGGTAAAGAAGGAGCAAAACACCTTGCAGAAGATTTGGATGTAAGATTGTTAGGAGAGATACCTTTAGTACAGAGCATACGTGAGGCGGGTGATGTAGGTAGGCCTGCGGCACTTCAAGAAGGAACAGCATTAGAAAAAGCCTTCGAAGACCTTACTAAAAATGTAGTAGAAGAAACAGTGCGCCGTAATAATAATTTGCCGGCTACAGAAGCGATTAAAATCACAACAATGGCGGGTTGCTCTGCAGTAAAAAATTAGACTATGACAACTCAAGAATTAGAACAAAAAGTAGAAGATGCCCTTGAAGAAATTCGTCCTTTTCTTAAAAGTGATGGTGGCGATATATCGCTACTGGGAATTGATGACGGAAAAACAGTACGTGTTCAATTAGAGGGTGCCTGTGTTGCTTGTTCTGTAAATCAAATGACTCTTAAAAGTGGAGTAGAGATGACTATTAAAAAGCACGCCCCACAAATTGAGAGCGTGATAAATGTTGAGGCATAATTAATTGTTTACACCCTTTATTCTCGTCCTATGGGAGAGTTTTTTTGCCACAGGCGTATAGAGAGGGTTTTGCTTTCGCGAAAGCGTACTAAGAAGAATCCATGATTACAACAGATATACTTATTATAGGTGCGGGCCCTACGGGCTTATTTGCCGTTTTTGAGGCAGGATTACTTAAATTAAAATGTCATCTTATTGATGCCTTACCCCAGCCTGGAGGGCAATGTGCAGAGATATATCCTAAAAAGCCTATCTACGATATTCCTGCTTTTCCAGAAGTGCTGGCGGGAGATCTTGTCGATAATTTAATGAAACAAATCGAGCCGTTTCAACCTGGATTTACCCTAGGAGAACGTGCAGATACTATTGAAAAATTAGAAGACGGTTCTTTTATTGTTACTACAAATAAAGGAACAAAACACCACGCGCCTATTGTTGCTATTGCTGGCGGGCTAGGAAGTTTTGAGCCTCGTAAGCCGCAGCTAGAAAATCTGTCTTTTTATGAAGATAATGGATTGGCCTATATGATAAAGGATCCAGAAGTATATCGCAATAAAAAAGTAGTGATTGCTGGGGGAGGAGATAGTGCTTTAGACTGGAGTATTTTTCTGGCAGATATTGCTAGTGAAGTTACTCTTGTACATCGTCGTAATGAGTTTAGAGGAGCTTTAGATAGTGTGGATAAAGTGCAAGAGCTTAAAAATGCAGGGAAAATTAAACTAATTACTCCTGCAGAAATTACAAAGCTTGAAGGAAAAGAAAAATTGGAAGCTGTTCACCTTAAGAAGGGAGACGAAACTACACGATTAGAAGTAGATAGTTTTATTGCCTTATTTGGATTAGCTCCAAAATTAGGTCCTATTGCAGATTGGGGTCTTGAGATTGAAAAAAATGCGATTAAAGTTGATAATAGTCTGGATTATCAAACCAATATCCCTGGTATTTATGCCATAGGAGATGTAAACACCTATCCTGGTAAATTAAAGTTAATCCTATGTGGTTTTCATGAGGCAACATTAATGTGCCAGAGTGCTTATCAGCGTATTTTTCCAGACAAACGCTATGTGATGAAGTATACTACTGTAGGTGGAGTGACAGGCTTTGATGGGACTAAAAAAGAAGCGCCTAAGGCGGTGGTGAAAGCTATTGAATAGTTGACTAAAGCATTTAATTTTTATGCTCTCCCCTGGGGAGAGATGCGAACCAACGATGCGCAGAGAGTGAATGACAGACATTAAAATACATATTACAGATAGAGAGGGCACTACTCACGAAGTAGATGCCCCTACAGATATGAACATGAATCTCATGGAGATTGTTCGTTCTTACGAACTCGCTCCAGAGGGTACCATAGGTATTTGTGGTGGGATGGCTATGTGTGCTTCTTGTCAATGTTATGTGGAGTCCAATCACGAACTTCCAGAGATGAGTGATGATGAAGATGCAATGCTGGCAGAAGCATTTAATGTAAAAGAAACAAGTAGGCTGGGCTGTCAATTGCATATTCATCCAGAACTTGATGGCCTTAGAGTACGCCTTGCTCCAGAAGAATAAAAAATATTACTTCCTGTAATCTATAAGTTTTTTAGGGCCTTCTAAGAGTACTCGCATAACGCGTAGTGTGCCATCATTATGGGTAGCGATATTCCATTTAACTAGCGAAATCTCTCCTTTTTCTATTTCTATTCCAGTGATACTTCTTGGATGCACACAACTCCCGTCATTAAAGAAAGGAATATCTCCGGGTTGGGGAAAACGCGGTCTGTGGGTATGTCCAGTCATTGTAATTAGATTGTTATTATTGGATATCCATGTTTTAATACGTCGCTCTACCTTAATGAGTTCTTTGTAATTTTTTGCAGGACTAGTAGGATCTGATATGCCAAAAACTTGAAGAGGCTTCCATAAAATTCGGACCAAGAAACGATTAAAACGCCAGCCGTGGTAGTTCATCCAATCGGCTTGATGCCCATGACATAAAAATAGCTCTTGCTCAGTATCACAATGCTTTAAAGTAATAGCTTCGTGATATTCTAAGTTCTCAAAGAGAATTTCTTCACGTCCATCTTTCGGATCAAAGTAAGAACTCAAATGTTTCTTTACATACTTGGGGTCACGATAGACCATATCGTGATTGCCATAGATAAAATGCAGTCTTTTTTCAAGATGAAATTTTTGCAATAAGCGATAGACATTTTTATGGGCATTTAAGATACTCTCAAATGAGATGTTTTCCCAGAGTTCATCGCCATCACCAAGTTCAAAATAGGTAAATCCCTTAGCATAATAATGCTCTAAGGCGTGATGATATATGTTCTCATTTCGAGCAAAATCATCGGCAAAACTTTTATCACCTCTATGACAGTCTGAAAAAAAGATAAACTTATCATTATCGTCAAAATGCACAACAGGCGCATTCTTATAGGCTCGGTCTAAACGTTTACGTGAATTCACAGTCTAAAGATGCATAAAAAAAATGAACCTTTTATAGACTTAAGACTATTTATATCTATCCTTGCTTTCGCGAAAGCAGATTCATCCGTATCTTCCTAATTAAAATAGTTAAGGATGAGGAAACAGTATACGATACTAATGCTAGCGGCTCTAGTACTATTAGCTTGCGGTGATAAGCAAAAGCAATTAGTGGAGCTAGAAATTGAAGTAGAAACTAAAATAGCAATACAAACAACCGCAGGTAATATTGTTTTAAAGCTTTATAATGAAACGCCTTTGCATCGTGATAACATACTAAAACTTGTAAAGGGAAAGCGCTATGATAGTCTGTTATTTCACAGGGTAATTAAAAACTTTATGATTCAGGCGGGAGATCCGGAAAGTAAGAATGCCGCTTCAGATGTGATGCTAGGAGATGGAGATCTTCCATATACTATACCTGCCGAATTTAATTCAAAAGCTTTTCATAAAAGAGGAGCATTAGGTGCAGCCCGCAATGGAAACATAGCTCGCGCATCAAGTGCAATGCAGTTTTATATTGTGCAAGGTAGAGTATATACAGATAGTACATTACAAAAAGCAGAAGGACGAATTAATAACTGGCTTGCAGAAAACGCGGTTGTTAATGCTACCGATCAAGAGTGGGTAAAGATATGGGCAGCGTTTGCCTCAGAAAAACGAAACATATCTTCGGATTCAATAACTTTGTTGAAAAGCAGGATAGATAGCCTAGCTGGAATATATCTTGAGACGGCTTCAATGTATCGAATACCAGATATTCAAAGAGAAGTGTATAAAAATGAAGGCGGTGCGGCACATTTAGATCAGAACTATACTGTTTTTGGAGAAGTCATTTCAGGAATGGCGGTTATAGATAAGATTGCTGATGCTCAGACAAACGCCTCAGACAGACCAGTTAAAGACATTAGAATTCTGGGCGCTGAGGTTATAAAATAAAAAAGTGAGCCTTTAGAAGACTCACTTTAATTTATAAAATATACGTTTTAACCTAAACGTAATTGATTTTATTTAAAAGCATTCTCGCCTGTAATATCAAATCCAGTGATTAATAAATGAATATCGTGTGTTCCTTCATAGGTAATTACACTCTCAAGGTTCATCATATGGCGCATAATGCTGTATTCTCCTGTGATACCCATTCCGCCTAAAATCTGTCTAGCTTCACGAGCAATCTTAATAGCCATATCTACATTATTACGTTTTGCCATAGATATCTGTGCAGAAGTTGCACGATCCTCATTCTTGAGCTGTCCTAGTCTAAGGGCTAATAATTGCGCTTTAGTGATTTCGGTAATCATTTCAGCTAATTTCTTTTGTTGTAATTGGAAAGCCGCAATAGGTTTTCCAAACTGGATGCGTTGTTTTGCATAACGCAAAGCAGTATCATAGCAATCCATAGCAGCTCCTATCGCTCCCCAAGCAATCCCAAAACGCGCAGAGTCTAAGCATCCTAGCGGTGCGCCTAATCCTGTTTTATTAGGTAATAAGTTCTCTTTAGGAACCTTAACATCTTGAAAGATTAATTCTCCTGTAGCACTAGCTCTTAGTGACCATTTATTATGTGTTTCTGGTGTCGAGAAACCTTCCATACCACGTTCTACGATTAGTCCGTGTATACGTCCTTCTTCATTTTTAGCCCATACCACGGCTACATTACAAAATGGAGAGTTAGAGATCCATAATTTAGCACCGTTTAAAAGATAGTGATCACCCATATCTTTATAACTGGTCACCATTCCTCCAGGATTGGAACCGTGGTCAGGTTCTGTAAGGCCAAAAGACCCCATCCATTCTCCAGAAGCAAGTTTAGGTAAATATTTTTTGCGTTGTTCTTCTGTTCCGTATTTCCAGATAGGGTACATCACCAGTGATGATTGTACAGAGGCTGTAGAGCGCACTCCAGAGTCACCTCGCTCTATTTCCTGCATAATGAGCCCATAAGAGATTTGATCTAGACCAGCCCCACCATATTCAACAGGTATATAAGGTCCAAAAGCGCCAATATCTGCCAGCCCTGGTATTATAGATTTAGGAAATTCAGCTTTCTGAGCAGCATCTTCAATAATGGGTGAGACATCGCGCTTTACCCATGCACGGGCGGCATCTCGTATTAATTTGTGCTCTTCGGTTAAAAGATCATCAATATTGTAATAGTCTGGTGCTTCAAAAAGGTCTGGTTTCATAGAAATACATTTGAGTATCAAAGGTAACGAAAACGTTTTCTATGCCCCAAAAAACGTACTACATTTTGAAATAAAAGTCTTTTACAAGTGCCGCATAATCATCAGTGTAATTGTGACGAGCTTTTTCAATAACTAAGTCTTTTATGACTGTATTGTTTGTCGTGCTTTCGCGAAAGCACAATTCCACTAAGCTCCTTTTTATAGGTGAAGTTTCATTTCCTTTTACTCTTGTGATTTTAGTGGGGAATAAATTGCCTTGATAGCACAGTTCCAGAAAATCTTCTTCCTCTTCAAAAGGGAGGATGATAGAAAAACTGCCTTTTGGTGAGAGTAGTTTCATTACAGCACCTACGAGTAGATTAAACGGCATTGCATCTTCAAATCGAGCCTTGTTTCTAGCGGCATCTTCTGTTTGATAAGCGTTTGTGTAAAAAGGAGGATTGCATACGATGAGATCATACTGTTCATCCATTTCTAGAGCAAATTCGTGTAAATGCGCGTGGTAGCAGAATAAGCGATCGCCCCAAGGGCTGTTTTCAAAGTTTTCAGTAGCTTGCTCATAAGCATTGTCTTCTAACTCTAAGGCATCTATAGTTTGAGCTGTACTACGTTGCGCCAGCATTAAGGCTATTACGCCTGTGCCAGTTCCTATATCTAATATGCTATTAGGTTGTTTTTCTAGGGATGCCCATGCACCAAGTAAAACACCGTCTGTACCTATTTTTGCAGCACAACGATTTTGGGCTATGGTAAATTCTTTAAATTGAAAGGGTTGAGAAGACATTAGGCAAAAGCGTATTCCTAAAGATACAAATCTATCAAACCATCAGGAACTTGCAGATGGATGGTTTTATTAGCTCTATCGAGTTTTTTGATAAAATCGTCAATCATAGGAATCAATATTTCTTTCCCATCACGATCGATTTCAAAAATAGCTTGGGCAGTCGTGTCATTTATTCCTGTAATGACTCCAATATCTCCAAAGCTTTTATCAGCAGCTTTAAATCCAATAATTTCGTGATAATAAAATTTATCCCCTTCTAAGGCAGGCAATAAGTCAAGGGGTAAGTATAAGCCCGCACCTATAAGATCTTCTGCATCTTCTTCGGTATCTACATCTTCAAACTTAATGCGAAGTAAAGTAGATTTATGAAGTTGGGAGCGGTCAATAAAAAATGGAACCAAATTGCGACCAAAGTCTACAAATATTGATTCCATTTCTGTATAAAGTTCTGGCTCGTCTGTATCTAGCTTAGCTAATAACTCGCCTTTAAAACTGTATTTTCTAACGATTTTACCTAGATAGAAGCAATCTTCTTTCTTCATCGCTAGACTGTTTTTTACTCTTCTGAGTCAGCTTTAGCAGCTACTTCTTCTCCTCCTGGAGTATCCTCTGCGTCTGCTACTACTACTGGTGCAGGTTGAGCTGCGGCGATACGAGCGTCGTTTACTGCTTTTTCTGCTTTAAGAGCGTCTGCTTTAGCTTTAGCTTCAGCCTTAGAAAGATCTCCTTCCTTAGCAGCTACCTTAGAAGCCTTCTCTTCTAACCAAGCTGTAAATTTCTCTTCTGCTTGTTCTTCCGTAAGAGCTCCTTTACGCACACCTCCTATAAGGTGATTCTTAAGCATCGCTCCTTTATACGACAATAAGCGTTTTGCAGTTTCTGTCGGCTGCGCACCATTTTGTAACCACTTAACAGAGCCATCTAGATCTAGATCTATCTGTGCTGGGTTTACATTGGGATTGTACGTTCCTAATTTTTCTAGAAATCTACCATCTCTTTTTGAGCGAGCATCTGCTGCTACGATCCAGTAAAAAGGCTTTCCTTTTTTACCGTGTCTTTGTAATCTAATTTTAACTGACATATAAGTTAATTTGTGAGGTACCCGACCTCGGGTTTCAATAAGGGCGCAAAGATAAACAATTTTTTAGCGTATAGAGCCGTTATCTAGTTTTTCAGTACATTTGTGAACCTAAATTTATTTTTATAAAAAAATGAAAAACTTACTATTACTAGTTTTTGGATTTCTATTGCTGACTTCTTGTAGTCAGGATATAGAGGATAACAGCCCTGCCTTTCAAGGCGTGAGAGACTCTATTTTCTTTAGATCTTTTAGTAGCTCAGCAGTGATAAATCCTAATGGGAGCCTTGCTGTACGAGGAGCGACAGATACAGAAGAGGTGCGTATTTTGATAACTTCGTTAAATGAGTCTACTGTAACATTAGGGCAAGGGGCTTTGCCAGGTAACTCGGCTACCTATACTAATGAGTTTGGTACAATATTTTCAACTAATAATGATAATGGATCAGGAGAAGTAAGCCTAGAAGTTAATGGGAGCTCTGTATCGGGCACCTTTAATTTTGTAGCATTTACTGAGAACGAAACAGATACTGTAACATTTAGTAGAGGGTTTATTTTTGGAGTGCCAATTTTTGGAGAGTTAGATGAAGATGATGGGCCTTTACCAGAACCAGATTCATTTACTGCTCGTGTAAATACGGTACCCTTTGTGCCATCTGAGATCAATACATCTGTATCAAGTGGAGTACTCGCAATTGCAGGCACAAATGATGATGATCGTACTATGTCGCTTACTATGCCAAGTGATATAGCTCCTGGAACTTATGACATTACAGCAGGTGGTATGTTTACTGCTTTATTTCTAACACCTGATGGGGTGGCTAATGCAACGACAGGGACGCTTACTATAGTTTCTAATAATACTACCGAGCAGCGCGTTGTTGGAGATTTTCTTTTTGATACACCAAATGGATTTTTGATAACGGATGGAGAATTTGATGTTTCATATTAGTAGATAGACAAGATATTTTGGTATTTGAGGCATCCTAATAGGGTGCCTTTTTTGTGTATAAAAGTTAATAACTCGTTTTAGCTAAACATCCCTTAACCTCACAAATTGCGTACATTTCTATCGCTAAAAAATGCTGCCTAGATGTACCTAATTTTTGACACCGAAACTACTGGATTACCTAAGAACTGGAATGCACCCATTACAGATTCTGATAACTGGCCTAGAGCGATACAGATAGCTTGGCAGTTGCACGACCAGATGGGGCGTGTTATAGAACATCAAGATTATTTAATTAAGCCAGAAGGATTTGATATTCCTTATGACGCAGAGCGTATTCATGGGATATCTACAGAGCTTGCAGCGCGCGATGGAATCTCACTCCAGGAGGTCCTAGAAAAATTTAACATAGCACTGTCTAAGGCCAAATTTGTTGTTGGGCAAAATGTAGGTTTTGATGTTAATATTATGGGAGCCGAGTTTCATAGGCAATCATTACCTAATGATCTTCAGGAATTGCCGGTGCTAGATACGTGTACCGAAAAAACGGCGCAATTGTGTCAAATTCCAGGAGGTCGTGGAGGCAGATTTAAACTCCCAACCTTAACAGAATTGCACAAGCATTTGTTTGGTGAAGGTTTTGGAGAAGCGCATAACGCTACGGCGGATGTAGAGGCAACTACACGTTGCTTTTTTGAGCTTGTTAGGAATAGAGCATTTACGGTAGAGCAATTGGATGTGCAACCTGATTATTTTGAGAATTTCACTCAAGAAAATCCACAGCCCATTACTTTTATTGGCCTAAAGCACATTAACCTTAAAGCGGCTTCAGAAAAAATTAGGAAATCCTTACAAAAGGATGAGGCTCCAGCCATTTCTAAAACAGAGATTGCAGATAATAAAGCACAACTTGAAGCAGTGCAATTTGCACATTTACATAATCATACGCAATTTTCTATATTGCAGTCTACCGCTAATATTCAGAACCTAGTCGATGCAACGGCTAAGCACGGAATGCCAGCGGTTGCTATGACAGATACGGGAAATATGATGGGGGCTTTTCACTTTGTAAAGGCAGTAAGAAATTACAACAAAGGTGTTAGTGCTAGAAATGAAGAACTCCTTGCCGAAGGTCAAGAAGCTTCAGAAAAAGAAATAAAGGCAATAGTAGGTTGTGAGTTTAACGTTTGTCTGGATCATACTAATAAATCCCAAAAAGATAATGGCTATCAGATTGTAATGCTGGCCAAAAACAAAAACGG
>JALZVV010000032.1 GCA_023299935.1 Dokdonia sp. | reverse complement strand
CAAAAGTAGGCTTATCTGGCGCTGGTTTTCTATAAAAAGTACCAATGATTGGTGACTTAACAGTGATATATTTTGAGTTATCCTCTTCTTGAGCAGCTGGTGCAGCTGGTGCAGCTGTTGTAGGGGCGGCAACAGGTGCAGCAGCTTGTGCTGGCATAGCCGGCATTTGCTGTAGTATTGTTGTTCCTACTTTATCATCTTCTGAACCTGTTTTGATAGTGATTTTAACATCATCCATCTCTAATTTTACTTCACTCGCTCCTGACTTGGCAACGAATCTAATTAGGTTTTGAATTTCTTTTAAATCCATAAGTTTAGGTTTTGTCTTTTAGGTTTTGATTTAGGAGTTATAGGCCCATTTTAAATAAATGGAACCCCAAGTAAAGCCACCTCCAAAAGCGGCTAAGACTATATTATCTCCTTTTTTTAGTTGGTTTTCATAATCACTCATTAGCAATGGTAAAGTTGCTGATGTAGTGTTTCCGTATCGTTGGATATTCATTAACACTTTGGCCTGATCCAATCCCATTCTATTAGCCGTGGCGTCTATTATTCTTTTATTAGCTTGATGTGCAATAAGAAAATCCACATCATCATTGGATAGCTCATTGCGCTCCATAATTTTTGCAGATACATCTGCCATATTAGATACGGCAAACTTAAATACTGTGCGACCATCTTGAAACACATAATGTTCATTATTATCAACAGTCTCTTTAGATGGGGGACGAATAGAACCACCAGCATCAATTTTCAAGAATTCTCTTCCCACTCCGTCAGATCTTAGGTATTCATCTTGTACACCTAAGCCTTCTTGATTAGGTTCAAAAAGAACGGCACCTGCACCATCTCCAAAGATAATGCAGGTGGCCCTGTCTGTGTAATCTATAATTGAGGACATTTTATCTGCCCCTATAAGTAATACTTTTTTATAACGCCCAGATTCAATGTACTTGGCTGCTGTCGAAATTCCATAAAGAAAACTAGAACAAGCAGCCACCAGATCATATGCAAATGCATTAACAGCTCCTATTTGCGAAGCCGTATAGACTGCTGTACTTGCCACAGGCATGTCTGGCGTAGCAGTTGCTACGATGACCATATCAATCTCTGTAGGATCAATATTTCCCTTTTTGAGCAATTCTTTTGCAGCCTCTATAGCCATAAAAGAAGTTCCCTTATTTGGGTCTTTTAAAATACGTCTTTCCTTGATACCTGTACGAGATGTTATCCATTCGTCATTGGTATCCACCATGGTCTCTAAAATTTCGTTGGTTAATACGAAATCTGGTAAATATGAGCCCACCGCTGTAATTGCCGCTGAGATTTTACTCATTTACGTTTTGTTAGGTTTCATTTTTTGGTCAAAATAGACCTAAAATGAGGCGAAAAGTACTAAAAATTGATGAAAACAAGCCAAAAATTAACTTTTTTTAAAAAAAAAGCATAAAAAAAACTCTCACACCGTGAGAGTTAATTATTTAGCCTAAAAAAGCTTCTTAAGCTTCTATTTCTTCTTCAGAACGATCAATTACTACTTGACCTCTGTAATAAAGCTTTCCTTCAAACCAGTGTGCTCTATGATACAAATGTGCTTCTCCTGTTGTTGGATCAGTAGCGATTTGAGGTACAGCAGCCTTATAATGTGTTCTTCTTTTATCTCTTCTAGTTTTCGAGATTTTTCTCTTAGGATGTGCCATTATGTACTCTTATTTATCTGTTAATAGTTTTTTTAATGAATCCCATCTAGGATCCGTATCTACTTTTTCTTCTGTTTTCTTTTCTTCATTAGACAAACTTAATTCATTAAGCTTATCTAGAATTTCTGATTTTAATGTGCCGTCTTCAACTCCTGGATGCACTCTCTTATTTGGAACTGCCAGAACGATTAACTCGTATATATAATGAGCAACGTTCAATTCATACTCTCCGTGAGGGATTACTAAAATCTCCTCATTGTCATCATTATACTCGTCACCAAACTTTACAATGAGCTCAAAATCATCAGATATAGGCTCGTCATACGGTTCATTAGTAACATCGCAGTTCACATTAACACTCCCTCGTGCCTTAAAATTAAGCTGAAGCAATGTTGATTTTTTAATAAACTTCAGGTCTACTGTGACATTTAGTCCAATAAAATCTTCATATTCAAAATGATCAAAGAACGACTTATCAATATCGTATTTAAACGTATGCTCTCCCTCTTTTAACCCTACAAACTGTATGGTATATGCTTTTAAAGCTTTCATAACCTCATTCATTAGGAGCGTGCAAAGATACATATTTTTATAAATTAAACACTCAATTTACAAATAAGTATACCTTAATAGTCTTAACCATCAATCCACACGAAGTTATAACTCTATTTCCCTCGTGTTTTACCTACTGTCCTTTTAGGACTCACTTTAAGAATATTCTTTGTTAAGTCACTGTGCAGCATACGGTTTCTGTATATTTCTATAGCTGAATATACTGCCTGCCTAAACGAACTAACATCAGCTTGATTCTTCCCTGCAATTTCAAAAGCAGTTCCGTGATCTGGTGAAGTCCGTATGGCTTCCAGTCCAGCAGTATAATTCACTCCTTTTCCAAAAGCTAAGGTTTTAAAGGGAATAAGTCCTTGGTCATGGTAAGCGGCAATTATTCCATCAAAATTTTTATAATTTCCAGACCCAAAAAAACTATCTGCAGCATAAGGACCATAGACAATCATACCGGAAGATCGCATCTTCTCTATAGTAGGGATCATCACTTTATCGTCATCATCTCCAATCACTCCATTATCCCCTACATGCGGATTGATGCCTAAAAGTGCTATCTTAGGATTGGCGATTGCAAAATCTTTTTGCAATGAAGAGAATAAGGTATTTACCTTTTTTTGAATTAATTCTGGTGTAATGGACTTAGCCACTTCCTTAACTGGGAGGTGATCTGTAAGCAAGCCTATCCTAAGACTATCTGCAACCATTAACATCATTGCATCTCCCTTCAATTCTTGTGCGAGATAATCTGTATGCCCAGGAAATTCAAAATCATCACTCTGTATATTTGCCTTACTAATTGGAGCAGTTACTAAAACATCAATATCACCATTTTTGAGCGCTTTGGTTGCTTCCCTGAACGACTTTATTGCTAGGGCTCCAGACTCTGATGTTCCTTCACCTAAATTAAAATGAAAAGACTCCTTCCAGCAATTGAGTACATTTATTTTACCCTCTACCACAAAATTTAGTTCAGAAATTCCATGTAAGTTTATCGTACTCTCTAATTGATTCTTAATAAACGATAAGGACTTATTAGAAGCAAAAATAACTGGAGTACAAAAATCCAGCATCGCTGCCTCTGCAAAGGTTTTTAAAACAATTTCAGGTCCTATGCCATTTAAATCTCCTATAGAAATTCCAATTTTAATTTTTCCTTGTCCATCCATAGTTAACCGTCTCTTTGTTTTGTATTTTTACATCACAAAAGTAACCAAATTATACCCATTTATGTTTACTGGTATCATAGAAGATTTAGGGACGATTACATCGCTCAACAAAGAAAAAGGAAATTTACACCTAAGAGTACAGAGCAAACTTACTCCTGAGTTAAAAGTAGACCAGAGTGTATCTCACAATGGAGTTTGTTTGACAGTAGTTCACAAAGACCACGAATCGTACACCGTAACGGCTATACAGGAAACTTTAGACAAAACGAATCTAAATGTATTGAAAGAAGGAGCTGCCGTCAATCTAGAAAGAGCGATGATAATGGGAGCTCGATTGGATGGGCATATTGTACAAGGCCATGTAGACCAGATAGGGAAATGTACGGCAGTAAAAGAAGATAATGGGAGCTGGCGCTACTATTTTACATATGACACGAGTCAAGGCAACCTTACTATAGAAAAAGGCTCTATTACTATAAATGGCGTTAGTCTTACAGTGAATGATTCTAAAAAAGACAGTTTTAGTGTAGCTATAATTCCTTACACCTACGAGAATACTGGCTTTAAAAATATTTCAAAAGGAGATAAAGTTAACCTAGAATTTGATGTGATAGGGAAATATGTAAAACGATTTACGGCGAACTATTAAATTCGATTTACTGCGTTACTTTGCTTTTACGTTTGAATGTAACATAGAGACCGTAAAGAGCACCAAAAACTGCAAGAATAAATATATTTTCATCTATAGGCACTACAAGTCCAACAGGTGGTGGTGGTCCTGGATTAGGTGGTCCTTGTGCCAGTGCCGGAACTCCTATTCCCAGAATGCACAATGTAGTTAGTATTTTAATTGTTCTAAGGGCCATAACTGCAAAGTTACATATCATAACGTATTTTGCGTTCCTAATATTTTCATTAATTAGAAAACAATATAAAATAAACGTTTTATCGTCAAAAATAGTAATTTTGTCGATGTTTTCAATATAGAATTAATTTTTTTTGTTAAATTCAGATTTGGGATAATCTTTATTTCTAACAATTACAGGTATATCAGCATCCTCTAAATTTCATCCTATTTGATATACCTCGTTGATTAATGTACTATTATTTTCTTTAAATGCCTAAAATTTCACACCTAGTTCAATAATTTCTAAAAATATATACCAGCAATAAACAATATGAATTAAAAAAACAAAACCTTAGCTTTTGCTAAAGTTTTGTTTACAATTGTGGTCCCACAAGGGCTCGAACCTTGGACCCTCTGATTATGAGTCAGATGCTCTAACCAACTGAGCTATGGGACCTGCATCTAAATGCGGATGCAAATTTACTACAAATCTGCCATTAGACAAACATTTTGGACGCAATTACTCAATTTCTTGACATAACTCTACCAGAACCCCATTTGCGCTTTTAGGATGCACAAAGGCAATGAGCTTATTATCAGCACCACGCTTAGGCTCTTCGTTCAATAATTTAAATCCTTCTTTTTTAAGTCTCGCCATTTCTGCTTTAATATTCTCTACAGCAAAAGCTATATGATGAATACCTTCTCCCTTTCTATCAATAAACTTTGCTATCGCACTTTCCGGTTTGGTCGCCTGTAACAATTCTATCTTATTAAGACCTACTTTAAAAAATGAGGTTTGTACACCTTCAGAAAGCACCTCTTCCATTTTGTAATGTGCAGCCCCAAGCAATTTTGCATAAACAGCATTAGCAGCCTCTATATCTTTTACTGCAATTCCTATATGTTCTACTTTATTCATGTATCTGTATTTCTTATCTCGCTTGCGCGAAAAGCATCCCGATTCTCTTCGAGAAGCCCTATCCTTTATAAAATCACTTATCAAAGATAAAACAATCCTAAAAAACGTACTTTTGCCAGATGGAATCTAACAGACAGAAAAAAGTAGCCGGCGTATTACAAAAAGACCTGGCAGCAGTACTACAAAATGCCCTGAGAGAAAGTGGAAATCACGGGATTATTGTATCTGTTTCTAAAGTTAAAGTTCCTACAGACCTGTCTATTGCCAAAGTATACATAAGTGTCTTCCCTAATCAAGAAGCTACCAAAATATTGGAAGAAGTAAAGCTTGTTCAGCATACCATAAAACATCAGATCTCGCAATTAACGAGACATCAATTGCGTCGTATGCCAGAATTAAACTTTTATATAGACGACACCCTAGAATATATAGACGGTATTAACCGTTCTCTACAAGGAGGAGAAAATCCTCTAGAAGACCCTTCATTACTAGAAAAAAGAAAGAAAAAATAAATGCGGCTTTCGTCTTTTATTGCACAACGTTATCTCCTTGCAAAAAGCAGCACTAATGCCGTAAACATTATTACTTTAATTTCTGTAGTAAGTATTGTTATAGGTACCATTGTTTTTCTTGTCGTCCTGTCAGCTTTCTCAGGTCTTAAGCAATTTAATCTCACTGTAATTTCGGCGGCAGACCCAGATTTAAAAATTAGCCCCTCTCAAGGCAAAACAATGAGAATAAGCAAGGAACAGGAAAAAGCCCTAAAAGAAATTTCTGGAATTGCCCATTATTCTAAGGTTATTCAAGAAAGAGCGTATCTGGAGTATGACGGCAAAACGCATTTAGGATTTCTAAAGGGAGTAGATGAAAACTTTCTAAAGGTCAATAGACTTGACACAACTGTGTATGCCGGAAAATGGCACACCCAAACAGAACCCGAAATGGTTATTGGCGCAGGTGTACGTCGTAGATTATCACTCGCTCTAGGAGACTATGGAACCTTAATTAAAGTGATGGTCCCGAAACCAGGAAAAGGTCAAATTACAGACCCTTCACAAGCATTTAAGCAATCTAGTGCAATAGCTAGCGGACTCTTTGCCATAGGCGGAGCTCTAGATGAAGATCACGTATTTACGCATATTGATTATGTAGGAAAACTTCTAGATTATGATTTAGATGAAATAAGTACCATCGAGGTCAAACTGCAAGCCCAAAATGATGAAGAAAATGTAAGAACAGCAATCCACGAAGTATTAGGCAATCAAGTAATAATAAAAAATAGAATTGCACTTAATGATTCTCTCTATAAGATGCTCAATACAGAAAATCTAGCCCTTTACTTTATATGCACCCTTGTGATTATCATCGTACTTTTTTGTTTTATTGGAAGTATCATTATGATTATCATTGACAAAAGGCCGCATATCAAAACACTCTCTGACCTAGGCACTACACTCCAAGAAATAAGAAGAGCCTTCTTTCTTCAAGGCATGTTTATGATTATTATAGGTGGCCTTGGTGGAATTATTTTAGGAATTATTATTGTTGTTTTACAACAATATTTTGGTTTCGTAAAAATAACGCCATCACTTCCTTATCCTGTCCATCTTACAGGAATGAACATACTTATCGTATTCTTGACAATAATGGTTTTAGGAATTGCAGCTTCTAAGCTCGCTTCTACCCGTATTACCTCTAAACTCTTGAATCCCTAGGAAAACTCGTAACCCTCAAACTTTTTTTCTATTAAATCCAGAGCAGCAAATACATCTTCACTATGATCTGAGGTGACTAGCTTCATCCTGTATTCTTTAAAATGAGATATCCCTCTAAAGTAATTTGTGTAATGCCTTCTCGTTTCAAATACGCCCAGTTTCTCACCCTTCCAATCTAAAGACATTTGTAAATGACGCCTAGCGGCTTCTACCCTATCTTCTAGCGTAGGCGGTTTTTTATGTTCGCCCGTTTTCATAAAGTGCCTTACTTCATTAAAAAACCACGGATAACCTATACTCGCCCTTCCTATCATTGCACCATCTAATCCATAAGAATCTCGCATTTCTACGGCTCTTTCTGGCGTATTTACATCACCATTACCAAATACAGGAATATGCATTCTAGGATTATTCTTAACAGCAGCAATAGGTTTCCAATCTGCATCGCCCTTATACATTTGAGCTCGTGTTCTCCCGTGTATAGATATCGCGGCACAACCCACATCTTGCAGGCGCTCTGCTACCTCAACGATTCTAATGCTATCGTGATCCCAGCCTAATCGTGTCTTAACCGTTACGGGAAGTTTTGTATGTTTCACCATCGCTTCGGTGAGTTTCACCATAAGATCAATATCCTTTAATATGCCTGCGCCAGCACCTTTAGAAACTACCTTCTTTACTGGGCATCCAAAATTGATATCGATAATATCAGGACCGCTCGATTCTACAATCTCCACACTTTTGAGCATCGATTCCATAACCGCTCCAAAAATCTGAATGCCAACCGGACGTTCTTTTTCATAGATATCCAACTTCATAGTACTCTTTGCCGCGTCCCGAATAAGTCCTTCGCTAGAAATAAACTCTGTATACACCACGTCTGCTCCGTGCTCTTTGCACAAGGCTCTAAATGGAGGGTCACTTACATCCTCCATAGGTGCTAATAGCAACGGAAAGTCTCCTACATTTATATCTCCTATTTTTGCCATATCCAAACAAATCTACTATATTTATCTCTTATACTAAAGGCCTTATGTATGTCTCTATTAAAATCTTTTGTAGGTATTTTTTTTCTTATAACACTAGTAGCTTGCTCTACGGATTCTAACGAACCGGAAAGCATGATTCCAGAAACAGAAACTACACAAGACAATGATGACGACATGAATGATGATGATGATGACACCAGCAATGACAATATTTTTGATGGTGATGTTGTCTTAAGTTCACAAGCTGATGTAGATATATTTACACAAGAACAATATACTGAGATAAATGGAAGTTTACTCATTCAAAATGAGGACCCAAATGACCCTATCGTCTCTCTTGATGGATTAAGTTCTCTTACGTCTATAGAGGATACATTAAGGTTATTTGAACTTTCACAAATAGAAAGCCTTTCCGGATTAGAAAATATCGAATTTGTAGGATTAACTGTTAGAATATTTAATCTTCCTAATCTTATAGACATTTCAGATATACCCCAAAGTGCAAGTACTCAAAATTACATATTAGATACTTTACCTAATGTAACAGCTGTACCTAGCTTTGAAGAACATACCTCAATAAATCTTTTTGTGGTCTTTAGACTGGACAGTATTACTCAATTAAACGTATTCCCTAATCTCATTAGCATTGACAACTTTTTTAGAATCGATAACAATGAAAATTTAAATAGTTTAAGTGGTTTCCAAAACTTAACTCATATCCAAGATAGTTTTAGTATTGAATTTAATACTAATTTAGAAACTATTAGCCTTTGGGATAGTTACCAAGGAAATCAATTTGGGTCTTTTATCATAAAAAATAATGCATTATCAAATGTAGATTTTTTGGAAAATATCACTCAAATAGGTGGGCTTTCAATTGTCGCTGGAGACAATGATCAAATAACTGACATAAGCTTATCTAATTTAAATTCAATAGACTTTTTAAAATTAGAAAACTTAATGATTGCAGACCTTAACAACCTTAACAGCATTTCAAATATTCGTTCTTTAAATATTCGAAATTGTAACTTAGTTAACGACCTAGATGGTTTAAGCGCTTTATCTACTAACAATTCCGATAATGATGGTAGTATAAACATAAATCAGAATGATAACCTTAACGATTTTTGTGGAATTTCAAATTATATAATTAATAACGAAATAGGTTCTTTTCAGATTTCTGGAAATTTATTTAACCCTACTGAAACCGACTTTACAAACGGCAATTGTTCTATATAATAATCAATCCTTTACGAACACCACCGCTTTAGACACTTCTTCGCCATCTCGTTCTATAATGAGGGTAGTTTTATCGCCATCATCAAAGGTAGCTAAGACGCGCATATAACTCATCATATCCACCACCGTACTGTCTCCCATTTTCACAACCACATCACCACGCTGCAGACCAGCGTTTTGTGCTGCCTTACCTTCACTCACACCATCTATGCGCATTCCCTTGCCAGAAAATAAATAGTCTGGCACTACTCCTAAACCTACTTTAAAGGCAGGAACAACCTCACTCTCATTCTTGGTCTTAGTAAACTTAAGTTTACCATTGTCATCTACTTCTTT
Organism: Dokdonia sp.; assembly: GCA_023299935.1. GTDB lineage: Bacteria > Bacteroidota > Bacteroidia > Flavobacteriales > Flavobacteriaceae > Dokdonia. The sequence continues at coordinate 3,797 of JALZVV010000032.1, read as the reverse complement.
AATTATATTGGTTATATATGTCATTATCGCCTTCATTCCATAATAATTAAGCTTCTCTGTATCATCTCCGGGTTTGTGATAATCACTATGCTGTCCTGTAAAAAAATGCAATACTGGCATATCACTTAGATAAAATGAGGTGTGATCAGAAGGGCCTACACCACTCTCGTGCTCACTGAGTTTGAAATTTTCATTTGCTGCAAAAATAGTCTGCGGCCAGATTGGAGAAGTTCCTATCCCGTGAACGGCTAATGCTTTTTCTTCATTAAGCCTTCCCACCATATCCATATTAATCATATAGTTGGCGGCAGTGAGATCAATAGTCGGGTTTTTTGTAAAAAAATTAGATCCTAACAATCCCATCTCTTCTCCAGAAAAAGCGATAAAAAGATAATTATTACCAGCATATTGAGGTTGCTGTAAAACCTCAGCGAGTTTTAATAGTATAGCCACTCCGCTGGCATTATCATCTGCTCCATTGTGAATCGCTTCTCCTTCTCTATACAAACTACCTTCTCCTCCCATTCCTAGATGATCATAGTGTGCCCCAATGATAACAGTATGCTTTGCACCATTATCGTAAAACCCTATTACATTAGTTCCTGTAATAGTGCTTGATGTGGTATCGCTTTCCGATCCATCGTGACCAGTCTCGCTAAAATTGACTTCCTCATGTGGGTCTTTTCTAGGCGTAAAAGTAAAGGTCTGATAATAGGTTCCTGCGTTACCTTTAGGAGCTATACCCAAACTCTTAAAACGTTTCATGATATAGTCTGCAGCAAGCAATTCTCCCTCCGTTCCCGTTTGACGACCAGCCAAGGCATCTGATGCTAAATATGCGACATCGTCTTTAAACGTTACGGGATTTTCTTCTTTACATGAAAGAAAAATAACAAGCAATGAGCAGAGGATGAGTTTATTCATATCAGAAATCTTATTTTTGGGCAAAATTAGGCATTCATTATGAAATATATACTTCTATTTGCATTGGTCATTTCTTTATTTGCTTGTAAACAAGAAAATAAAACGGAGCAAACGGCAAACGATGTTGTAAAGACAGAGATTTCTTCAATTACTAAAGACACCCTTATCTATCCGGAAGAAACACATTTTAAATCCATTCAGCAAGTCACTTTTGGTGGAGATAACGCAGAGGCGTACTGGAGTTTTGACGATAAACAATTGGTTTTTCAATCGAATTATAAAGATTGGGGACTAGAATGTGATCAGATGTTTTTAATGAATTTAGGAGAGACTTTTGAAGACAAACAGCCTCCTATGATCTCTACGGGTATGGGGCGTACAACTTGTGCCTATTTCTTGCCGGATAACAAATCCTATGTATACGGATCAACACATCTTGGTGGAGAATCTTGTCCCCCAGTACCGCTGCGTAAAAACGGAAACTATGTATGGCCGGTTTATGACACTTTTGACATTTTTGTAGCAGATTTAGAAGGAAATATTACAGGACAACTCACCAACCAAGAGGGTTACGATGCAGAGGCTACTGTTTCACCTCAAGGAGATAAAATCGTCTTTACTTCTACGAGAAGTGGAGATTTAGAATTATACACAATGAATATTGATGGAACAGACGTTAAGCAAATCACCGATGAACTAGGTTATGACGGCGGTGCATTTTTCTCTCCGGATGGGACAAAATTGATTTTTCGCGCAAGCAGACCAAAAACAGACGAGGCAATAAAGAAATATAAAGACCTGCTTGCAGAAGGTCTTGTAGAACCTACAGAAATGGAACTTTTTATCTGTAATGCAGATGGATCAGACTTGCGCCAACTCACGCGTCTTGGAAACGCAAATTGGAGCCCGTTTTTTCACCCAAGTGGAGAGAAAATATTGTTCTCAAGCAATTTTGAAGCAGAAAGAGGGTTCCCCTTTAATCTATATATGATTGATCTTGATGGTAAAAATCTAGAGCGCATAACGCACGGTGAAACCTTTGATGCTTTCCCAGTGTTTTCAAATGATGGTAAGAAACTAGCTTTCTCTTCTAATAGAAATAATGGAGGTGGTAGAGATACTAACCTGTTTATCGCAGAGTGGGTAGATTAATTTTCAATCCGTTCTCTATCTTTGCTATCTATATCCCTATTATTATCTTCTAACTTAAAATTACCAAAATTATAGGAAAACCCTATGCGTATGTTTTGAGTTTCTGGTATAGGAAAATAGGCACTGTCTTGATTGAGGTAACGTGTTCTTAAAATAGCATTTGCCTCTCCAAGTAAATCATTTCCAGTGATAGACAGCGTTGCCTTATCGTTCCAAAAAGTCTTTTTTAGGCCAAGAGTTAGATCTGTAGTAGGGTCTTGGATATAACTGCCCGAAATAAAATTAGAAAAATAGGCGACACTCGCTTCTGCTTCCCAAGTTTTATCCTTGCTTAGTGTAAATTGATTATCAAAAGATAAAAAGATGCCATTTACATCTGTCGTTACAATCGCATTGTTGCTCTCTACCCCAATAAAAGTATTGTCTTCGTGAAACGCACTAATGTAGGTATAAAAACCCCACCATTTTGTAATGGATCTAGCGTGGGTAAAATCAATACCCCAGGATTTACTGCCCTGAGCATTCTGAGTTTCCGTTCGTAAAACTTGGTTTACATTATCTTGAAACGGCAATCGTATGATATTCTCACCATTATCTCTGTAATACACATCAAAAAAATAGGTATTCTTTAAACTGTAGTTAAGATTAAAATTATTACCAAAGGAAGGTACCAAACCAGAGTTACCAGTAACAAAATTGTTCTCGTTGAGAAAAGTGGCAAAAGGATTGAGGTCTTGATATTGAGGTCGCACCAATTTTCTGCCATAATCTAGACTCCAACTGTGATTTTCTGAAGCTTGATATTGCACATAAGCTGTTGGGAACCACTCCAAATAGTCAAGATCAACTTGTTGATTTAAAACAAGAGAGTTTCCTAAAGATTCTGTTTGCTCTGCTCGGAGTCCTCCCTTGATACTCCATTTATCCCAATCTTTAGCAACAGAGACATATCCAGCATATACCCGTTCATCATAGAGAAAATCATCATTCTGAGCTTCTGTCAATCCATTTTGAAAATCATTCTGTATATCAAAAAATGAAATTGTGGAGCGGGAATTTATACTTGAAAATTTAGCTCCAGTTTCAAAATCAACGGTCCCTAGTTTTGTTTCATAATCTAGTTGTCCGGCAACTATTTCTATATCCTGAAGGGCATCAGAATTAAAACGGACAGTACTAAAATTAGTATCGTTTTCATCCCTGTAAGCAGAACGCAAATTCTGCGTGACCTCTCTGTCATAACGTGTAATGTGAAGGTTCGTACTTAGTGTTCCTTTTTTTAAGCTGTGCTTATATCCTAAATCTACGGCAATGTTAGATTTTTCACTATCACTTCCATTTGTAGTTCGTATCGAAAAAGGATCATCTATTACTGGTGTAATAGAAGTTAAACTACGAGAAAAATTAAACTCATTAGGAGAATATAATCCCAATACGGTTAGACTTAATAATTGCTTGTCTGTAATCTGATAATCCAGTATCAAATTTGCCGTGTGAGCTTTGGTCCAGGTTTTGCGTTCAAAATCTTGAACCCATCTATCTGTACCGCCTGCGGGATTAAAGTAATTTATAAAATTGTCACTCTGGAATGCTGATTTAAGCGGATTGTAACCATAGTTAAAATAAGCGCTTAACTTCTTTCCTTTAAAAAAATGACTCGTTCCAAAATAATGCTTGGGAAAAATTCCGTAAGTCCCTCTTGCTGTAACAGAACCCTTATA
>JALZVV010000031.1 GCA_023299935.1 Dokdonia sp. | reverse complement strand
TGTTCTACACAATGGAGCCCAATTAATGCTGATACAAAGTATTTCTCACCGAGCAAGAAACAGTTTATGTTCAATTTTAGAGTAGAGAATCTTATGGAATTCCTTAAGTTACTTAAGGAAGAAGGGGTTACTATTGTAGGGGAAGTAGAGGAGTACTCTTATGGTAAATTCGGCTGGATACTAGATCCAGAAGGCAATAAAATTGAGCTTTGGGAACCTATAGACGCTGCTTTTGAATAAATGTAAAAACTATCATATTTTTTTGTAGCTTTATCATCTAACCAATTAAAAACAGCACATCATGAGCGAAGAAAGTTTAGGAGATAAAGCAAAAGAAGTAGCATCAGAAGCTGCAGATAAGGCAAAAGAAGTGGCTTCAGACGCAGCAGATGCGGCAAAAGAAGCAGCTTCAGACATTAAAGAAGAATGGAATAAGATGACCAATAGCGGAGACAATAAAAAAATGCTGGCTGGATTGTTGGCAATTTTCTTAGGGGCTTTTGGAGTACATAAGTTCATATTAGGTTATCAAAAAGAGGGAATAATAATGCTTGTAATTACTATTGTAGGTATTGTTCTGTCTTGTATCGGGATTGGTGTATTTGTTGTGTGGGGAGTTGGACTAATAGGCTTGATTGAAGGTATTATGTATCTTACTAAATCAGATGAAGAGTTTTATAACACTTACCAAGCAGGGAGTAAACCTTGGTTCTAAATAATAGTAAGCCCGGCATTGCTCGGGCTTTTTTATTCTTAATTAAATCGTAATATTGCGATATTACTTATTTTAGTTATCTTTGGTGTAAATAAGATACTTATGGGAGTTACAAAAAGGCATATTCATTCTATTAAGGCTAATCAGATGGCAGACTTGGCTAAGGTGCTTTCTAATCCTGCGCGTGTGGCTATTCTAGAATACATAGGTGATTGTGATGGTTGTCTTTGTCAGGACATTGCAGATAAGATTAGATTGTCACAACCTACAACGTCCCAACATCTAGCCGTTATAAAAAAAGCGGGCTTACTTAAAAGTCAGTTTAAAGGAAGAGCGCAGTACTATAGTATTGATGGAAGAACATGGGAGAAGTTACAAACAGTCTTTCATGATTTTTTTGAAATTACTCGCAAGAAATGTTGCTAGATGAGTACACCTAGTTTACAACAGGCATATAATTCTGAGCTGTTTGAAAAGGATGGCAAAGACCTACTTGGGCTATTAAAAGATGCGCTTGATGCTTCTATGGAAGAGCAGCGAGAAAAGGTTACGGTTTGGGTTTCCCCAGAAGAAGAATACCAATTCTGGAAGTCGTTTGATTCACAACAATCAACGACTAAAGAGTTTTTTGAAACCGTGCTAGAGCGTTCTATTCATATCCATCATCCTAAATTCATAGGGCATCAGATTGCGCCTACGGTTCCAGTTTCAGGTTTAGCCACTTTGCTAAGTGCGCAGCTTAATAATGGTATGGCGGTCTATGAAATGGGACAAGCAAGTACTGCTATAGAGAGACTAGTAATAGAAAAATTTACTCAAGCTATAGGATGGGGGGATGGAGATGGTTTCCTTACCTCTGGAGGCACATTAGCTAATCTTACAGGCTTGCTCGCCGCGAGAAAGGCTAAAGCCAGTTCTGATGTTTGGAATGAAGGTCACGATACCAATCTCGCTATCCTGGTTTCGGCAGAAGCCCATTATTGTGTAGACCGTGCCGCTCGCATTATGGGTCTAGGGGAGCGGGGAATTATTCAGGTGCCGGTAGATGATAATTATAAAATGAGGACAGACCTTCTTCAAGAGTATTACAATCAAGCGATTTCAGACAAGCTAGAGGTAATTGCAGTAATAGGCAGTGCGCCAAGTACGAGTACCGGAATCCATGATGATTTAGAGGGGATTTCTGCTTTCGCGAAAGCAAACAAAATATGGTTTCACGTAGATGGAGCCCACGGTGGAGCGGCTATATTTTCTAAGAAGTATAGACCAATGCTGAAGGGTATTGAACAGGCAGACTCAGTCATTATAGACGGTCATAAAATGATGGGAACTGCAGCAATAACCACCGCAGTATTATATAAAAATAGTGCAGATAGTTATGCAACTTTTAGCCAGAAGGCGCAGTACCTCTGGGAACAAAATGAGGATCCAGAATGGTTTAATATGGCAAAACGCACTTTTGAGTGTACGAAGAGCATGATGAGTTTACGATTTTTTGCCATTTGGAATGCCTACGGGAATCAGTTTTTTGATGATTTTGTTACGAGCTTGTATGATGCGGCACGCGCATTTAGTACGTTAATAAAAGAAGCCTCAGATTTTGAGTTATTTTTGGAAGCCGAAAGTAATATTGTCTGTTTTAGATATGTCGAAGGAATTGAACCCGATGCTTATAATACTGTAAATAAAAAGATACGTCAAACGCTCCTAGAAGATGGAGTGTTTTATATTGTTGCTACCCAATTAAGAACGGGGTATTATTTAAGGACTACTTTTATGAACCCTTTTACAACAGCAAAACATACGAAACTGTTGTTGGAAAAAATAAGAGATGTTGTAAAAATAGTTACGAATAAATAAGAATAACACAGCTGATGGGTCGGATGCGATATCCGCCTTCGCGGATATTAAATACAATTATGAAAACACAAGAATTTTTAGAAGTACTAAAATCAAATCAAGGAAAGAGCCTTCTTTTTGAATATGCCCCTGGGATGTTAGTAGGAGCAAATTATCATATTACAGAGGTTAAGCATGTAACTATAGACGCTGTAGATTGTGGTGCTGGAGTAGATGCTTGGAAAGAAACCGTGGTGCAATTATGGGAGGACCCTAATGAACTAGGAAAAACAGCATTTATGAGTGCCTATAAAGCGATGGGAATATTGTCTAAAGTAGGAAAGATAAAACCTTATGTGATGGATGCAGAGCTTAAGATAGAATATAGTAATGCACGTTTCCATACCGCACAACTATTTGTGCATGATTTTGAAATACGGGAGGCAAACCTCATTATAAAATTAACTTCGCAACCTACAGACTGTAAAGCAAAAGAGGCTTGCGGTATTCCGGTGGAGGAAACCGCGGGGAGCTGTGCGCCGGGAAGTGGATGTTGTTAAGTAATAAGTAAAATAATATGAAAAATATACTCGTGCTTTGCACAGGAAATAGTTGCCGTAGCCAGATGGCACACGGCTATTTGAATCAAATGGCCGGTGATAAGGTGCGTATTTACTCTGCAGGAATAGAAACCCATGGGATTAACCCAGGTGCTGCCGCGACTATGGAACGCGACGGAATAGACATTACACATCACACCTCAAACAATGTGACAGAGTATGAAGGGGTCTCTTGGGACTTTATCATCACGGTTTGCGACCATGCCTACGAGAATTGCCCTTTTATTGCTGCGCCAGAGGCGGTGCGATTGCATCATAACTTTTATGACCCTTCAAAATTTGAAGGCAATGAGGAGGATACGAAGGCTGCTTTTGATAAAGCGAGAAACGAGATAAAAGCTTATTGTAAGAGGTTTGTAGAAGAATATCTAAACTAAGTTTACTCCTCTTCCTGAGCACGGCTATATCTTTTTTCTAGCTCTGCTTCAAACTCTTCCATAACAGGTTTTACAGTGCCTTCAGGCAGATCTGCAATGCGTATGTACATCAAGCCGTCTATGGCATTGTTAAAAAGCGGGTCTACATTAAAAGCCACCACTTTTGCGTTTTGCTTAATGTATTTTTTAATGAGCACGGGTAGTCGTAAGGAACCAGGTTCAACCTCATCAATCAATTTATCAAATTTGTTGAGATCTGCGGCGCTTTCGTCAAAAACAAATTCCTTATCGGCGTCTTTTAAGCGCACTTTAAACTCTTTCTTAGGGTGAATATATTGCGCCACATAGGGGTCGTAATAATGGGATTTCATAAATTCAATCATGAGGGACTTAGAAAAGTTTGAGAATTGATTAGATATGCTTACACCGCCTATTAGGTATTTATGGTCTGGGAAGCGCAGGGTAGTATGCACAATTCCTTTCCAAAGCAGAAAAAGAGGCATGGGTTTTTGTTGATATTCGTTAATGATAAAAGCGCGGCCCATTTCTATGCTCTGGCTCATCATTTTATGGAGCTCGGGCTCAAACCTAAAAAGGTCTTGCAGATAGAAGCCATCAATGCCGTATTTCTCAAAAATTTCTTGGCCTAGCCCCATTCTATAGGCACCTGCAATGCATTGCGCTTTTGTATCCCATAAGAACATATGGTGATAATATCTATCAAACTTATCTAGGTCTATGGCTTCATTTGTACCTTCTCCTATGGCTCTAAATGTAATTTCGCGCAAGCGTCCTATTTCTCTTAATGCACTTGGCATTTCATGAGCTGGAGCCAGAAAGATTTCATAGTTTTTACTTTCTAGTAACCTACGTTCACTTTTGCGTAGTCTTGCAATCTCGTCTTCTATAAGTTCACTACTAATTTCTGTAACAATCTCTTTTGGTTCTTTAGGGATTTTAAGGGTAGTAGGGATATTTTTGATAATGCTTTTTTTGTCAAAAGTTTTGGCAAGCATATAGGTTTTAGTGCGCAAAAATGATGAGAAATCTGCGAGTTCAGGATATTCGTTTTGAATAGTAGGCTTTATAGGGTTTCCAATACGGACTTTTATGACTCTGTTTTTTTGAGACAGTAATTCGCTAGGGAGTTTTGCTGTCCTTAAGGTATCGCTTATACTAGATAATCTATAGAATAGAGAGCTATTCTTTGCGTGAAAATAAACAGGTACTACAGGCACATTAGCCTTTTTAATCAATTTAATGGCAGCTTCTTCCCAGGGTTTATCTACAACAAGTTTATCATCTTTTGCAGTAGATACTTCTCCTGCTGGGAATATCCCTAAGGGATGTCCATCACGTAAATGCAATAATGCTTTTTTGAAACCTGCAATACTGGATTGAATCTCTTTTCTGTCTTCAAAGGGATTTACAGGCATCACATAGGGTTTGAGCGGCTCGATCCTGTGCAACAGAAAGTTAGCTATAATCTTAAAATCTTTATTTTGCTCCAGTAACAACTTCAGTAAAAGAATGCCATCTATTCCTCCTAGCGGATGATTGGAAATGGTAATATATGGACCTTCTTTAGGTAATCGCTTAAGGTCTTCTTCTGGTATTTCAAACTTGATATTAAACTCTTGAAGTAAGGCATTTAAAAAATCGAGACCTTCCAGATGTTTGTGGCGATTATATATTTTATTTGCCTTAGTGATTTTAAGTGCTTTCATCACTATCCAAGCCAGGGATGTGCCTATAAACCCAAGTTTGTTGAAGTTAAGTGCTTTTGCAATTTCCTTAGCGGTAACAAGCCCCATAGTATTAGTTAGTCAGTTTCAAAACAAATATATGAATTAAGAGAAATGTGATATTGCTCTAGTTCAATGTCACTAATTGCACCGTATTTTGAGCAACTTGCTTTAAAAGCACTGTTTTATCCTTTTCAAAGCTTTGCAAGAGCTTATCATTAAAATGACGAATTGTATATAGGGAAACTCCTTGCTTTGCACTTACTCTAAACTTAGCCTTGAGATGTTGTAGCAGGATATCAAGATTATTAAATTTATTATCTACACAAACAGAGAAGCTTATAGCAGAGTTCTGTATTAGGTCGACTTTCATTTTATACTTACCTAGTAGCTGAAACAGCTCACCAATATTACCCTCCATCATTAAAGAAAAATCCAGCGATGAGAGAGAGATAAGCACTTGATTTTTCTTTACTATAAAACAAGGAACATCAGGAACTAGCATTTGACCTTTGCTCACTGCGGTTCCGTTTTCTTTTGGGTTTAAGAAGGACTTTACAAATAGCGGTATTTCCTTTCTCTGTAGTGGTTGTAGCGTTTTAGGATGAATCACAGAGGCTCCATAAAAAGCTAATTCTATAGCTTCTTCATAAGATATCTGATGTAATAATTGCGTGTTTTCAAAAACTCTAGGATCTCCATTAAGCACCCCAGGCACATCTTTCCAAATCGTAAGACTATCTGCTCCTAAGCAATATGCTAGTATACCTCCAGTATAATCAGAACCTTCACGACCAAGGGTAGTGGTAAAGTTATTTTGGTCTGATCCAATAAAGCCTTGTGTTATGTACAACGTCTTTTCTGAAATCGCAGCTATGATGTTGCGTTGTGTAATGTCCCAAATTACCTGAGCATCTCTATTACTATCATCTGTTTTGATCAATTCACGAGCGTCAAGCCAAGTATTTTTTAGTTTCTGCTCTTCAAGGTATAGGCTTATGATTGTTGTTGAAAGCAGCTCGCCATAGGAAACAATCTGGTCGTAAACAAAGTCGTATTGAGGGGATTTGTTTCTGGCAATAAATCCGTTTAAATCTGTAAAAAGAGTATTTATTTTTTCAAAAATAACGTGACCTTTAGGGAACAATTGATTGACGACATTAAGATGAAAATCAATATTTTCTTGAATACTTGCAGCGATATTATCTTTATCCTGAAAGTAACTATGGACTACTTTTTCTAATGCATTGGTTGTTTTTCCCATTGCAGAAACCACGATCACCGTATTTTTAGCACCCAGTTCTTGTAGCACAGAGACTAAGTTTTTTACACCATTTGCATCTTTTACAGACGCCCCGCCAAATTTATATATCTGCATATGTTGTTTATTACGCTTTCGCGAAAGCGTACATCTTTTTATTAGTTAAGTGTTTTTAAATATAAATTTAACTGCTTTTTATTCATTTGAACGAGATGCCAGTCTTTCAGGAAGGTGACCCCGCTTTTTTTATAAAAATCTATGGCATTTGTATTCCAATCCAGAACAACCCATTCTACACGACTTACACCTTCCTGTGCAGCATATTGCATCACCTGATTGTACAAGGCTTTGCCTATACCTTTGCCTCTATATTCTTGGGAGACAATTAAGTCTTCTAAGTGTAGCGATTTACCTTCCCAAGTAGAAAATCTAAAATAGACCAAGGCCATGCCTAGTATTTTGCCTTCTTGTTGAGCCACAAAACAAGTAAAAAGTGCTTGATTACCTACACCGTGATTAATTAGTGTTTCTTCTGTAATATGAACGGCTTCTGGCTCATTTTCAAAAACAGCAAGCTCCTTGATAAGATGGAGTACTTGACTCATGTCTTCCTTTAGGGCTCGTCTTATTGTAAACTCCATTTTTGGTATAGGTTACGCATTACGAAGGTACACAATTCTAAAAACTAAATAAATGGCGAAAACGTTGTAGTTGCACGATAATAATGAATATTTTTGCACAAGCAACCTACATATTTTTTATGGCTCGAAAGCATCAAACCCTAGGAGAATTTATTATTGAAAACCAATCTGAGTTTAAGTATTCTTCGGGAGAGTTATCACGACTTATCAATTCGATTCGATTAGCGGCTAAGGTGGTCAATCACGAGGTAAATAAGGCAGGCCTGGTTGATATATTAGGAGCCGCTGGCGATACAAATATTCAAGGAGAAGACCAGCAAAAATTGGACGTGATGGCCAATACAACCTTTATAAATACACTCAAAAATAGAGAGATTGTTTGTGGTATTGCGAGTGAAGAAAATGATGATTATATCACTGTAGAAGGACATAATGATGATCATCAGAACAAATATGTTGTGCTTATTGATCCCTTAGATGGTTCTTCTAATATAGATGTAAATGTCTCAGTGGGAACTATTTTCTCGATTTACAGAAGAATCACAGAAGCAGGGACACCTGTAACTCTAGAAGATTTTTTACAGCCTGGCCGTAATCAGGTAGCTGCTGGATATATCGTTTATGGCACCTCTACTATGCTGGTGTATACAACCGGTCACGGTGTAAATGGATTTACTTTAAATCCAGCGATAGGAACCTTTTATTTGTCGCATCCTAATATGCAATTTCCAGAAGAAGGACAGATTTATTCGGTTAATGAAGGTAATTATGTCCATTTCCCGCAGGGAGTAAAGGATTATATAAAATATTGCCAGGAAGAAGAAGGTAATAGACCTTATACTTCACGCTATATAGGATCCTTAGTCTCTGATATTCATAGAAATATGATAAAAGGAGGAATTTATATGTATCCCAAAAGCTCTTTAAATGCAAAAGGAAAATTGCGTCTACTTTACGAGTGTAATCCTATGGCGTTTATTGCCGAACAAGCGGGAGGCAAGGCTAGTGATGGATTTACGCCTATTCTAGATTTAAAACCTACTGAACTACATGAGCGCGTTCCGTTTTTTTGCGGCAGCAGCTTAATGGTAAATAAAGCAGAGGAATTCTTAGCTAACAGCTACAAATAAAGGATTTAGGGTTGTTCAAACGCTTTTTTGATTATATTTGATTACTCAATTATCCATTTAAGCTTATTATGGCAAAGAAGAATGTCCAAACCAATATTCCTGCAGTAAATGCAGACTCTAAGATAGATGCAATAAAACAGCTCATTTTTGGTGAGAACATGGCGGAATATAGCCAGGAGTTTGAAACTTTAAAAAAAGAACTTGAGCAGCGGCGTCAGGAATTAACTGATTTTATTGATGATACTCGCAAAGAACTGATGTCTGCAATAGATAATCTAAGTACTGATGTCAACATTAGAATCTCAGACCTTGAAGAGTCTCTTAACGAGAAAGCAGATACCCTTGATGCTAAAAAAGTAAATAAATCCGAATTAGGAGATTTGTTGATTACAATGGGTGAAAAAATTAAGTCCTAAACCGGCTTAACACAAAATGAATTCTGAAGACAAGCTTAAGGTTCTAAAAGAAATCTTACTCACAGAAGAACGTGAGTTTGACAAAAACCTCTTGCTTAAAATTGAGAAACTTACTCGAGAACAAAATCAACTAAGTGAGCGAGTTAGTCCATTAATGGAAGAACGTTTGCAGCAATTTATGCAAGAAATTCCCAAAACAATTGGGCCTTCTATTTTAGAAGCTTTGCAAACAGAAATGAAAAAATCACAAGACGCTGTTGCAGAAGCTTTGTATCCAGTTATGGGTAAAATGATTAAAAAGTATGTACAGGCAGAAATTAAGAAGCTAAATGACAGTATCAATTCGAAGATAAAAAGTAGTTTCTCCTTCACTTCTCCTTTTAAAAGAAGCAAGAAGCAAACAACTGCGGCTGCCCTGCTCAAAGAGGAGTATAAGGGCGTCATAGAACACGTTATGGTCATTGAAAAAGGGTCTGGCATTCTCAGGGCAAATTTTGCCAAAACCCAGAATATTGACCAAGACATGGTGGCGGGAATGTTAACAGCAATAAAAAGTTTTGCTGAGGATGCTTTTGCTAATGCAGATTTAGAATTAGAAAGAATTGATTATGAACTTTACACAATTCACCTTCAAAACTTTTCAAAGTATTATATTGCAGTTGTAATCTCAGGAATTTACGATGATGAATTCAAAGATAAGTTGGAAGATGTGTTATTAGACTTTGCCCAGTTTGTTTTAAATAAGGAAGATTTAGAAAATAAAGAGAATTTTACACGCAAATTAAAAGCATATTTTACAGATGAGCGTATCTAAAAAAATAGTTTTATTGGGACATTTTGGTGTAGGAAAATCATCATTACTTAGGCGTTTTGTAGAAAATACTTTTTCTGAGAACTATATGGTAACCATTGGAGTGCACATTATGAAGAAGGAAGTGGCTGTAGAGAACGATGCCGTTACCTTAATCATTTGGGATGTCGAAGGAACAGATGATTTTACAAAATATAGATCTTCTTATCTAATGGGAGCGTCGAGTTTTATCTATGTTTTTGATGCCACCAGAGCGATCACTTATTCTGACTTAAAATATAACTTGAACCATATAAATGAGAAATTTAGAGGGATTCCAGTGCATGTTGTCGGAAATAAAGTAGATTTGGTAGATGAGAATGACCTTTTGAAAGAATTAGAAGCTCAAGAAATTAAGCATAGCTACCTTTCCAGTGCAAAAACTGGAAAAAATGTAGAATTGCTGTTTCAAGATATCGCAGCACAACTCGTAACACATGCACAATAAAGATGTTAGTAAGCAATTTCTAGATAATAGACATCAGCTGGTCACAGTATCTAGTGAGCTAAAAGTTGTTGAGTCGGATAATGTTATTTTTTATCTTGACAAGGGGTCGGATATAACAGAATTTCATCCGTTTTTTTATACCTTAACTACAATATTTGACGAGCTAGAAACTTCGCATCGCTTCTTTTGCATCCAGATAGAATTTCTAGGGAAAAGGCGATATATTGACATACAAACTAAAAAAAGCATTGAAAACCAGGAGGTTTATGTTTTTATAGAGGATATGACAGAACATTATAAAAATGTTCACCAGATTAAACAGGTCCGCAACGAATCTATTATACAGTTTAATGTTGTCCAAGAATTAAATAATCAATTAGAAGTACAACGAGGGTTTAAGAATAAATTTCTGGCTAATGTAAGTCATGAGATACGAACACCTTTAAATAGTATTAAGGGCTTTCTGAATGTTCTTAAAGTGAGCGAAGTGTCTAAAGAACAACTCGATATTATTAATATTGTACAGGACTCATCAGATACACTAGTAACCATTCTTGATGATTTATTAGATATTTCTAAAATTGAAGCGGGCCGTCTAGAGATAAAAAATAGGCGTTTTGATTTTAAAAGCTTTATAGATGTATTGAGAAAAACATATGCATTACGAGCTCAAGAAAAGAGACTAGATTTTGACTTTGAAATAGGAGAAAACATCCCTAATTTTCTGGTAGGAGATCGATTGAGAATCAATCAGATATTAATTAACCTATTAGAAAACGCCTTGCGTTATACGCATCAGGGCTCCATTAAGCTTAACATTAGCACAAGCTCTAGAAACCTTAGAAGAATACCCATAACATTTGAGATTATAGACACGGGCATAGGTATCGCACCAGAAAACTTAGAGCGTATTTTTGAAAGCTTTACGCAGTTGGAAAAGAGAGGCCTTTTTGGGGGCTCTGGACTGGGATTAAGTATAGTTAAACAACTTACAGGACTCATGGAAAGTGAGTTAGAAGTTAAGAGTGTAGAGGGAGAAGGGTCTTCTTTTAATTTTACGCTTACTTTAGGAGTTTCTCACGATCAGAAGTCTAAGATTGAGAGGGATAGTGTTCCACTCATAGCTTTACCAGATAAGGAGATAAAAGGGAAGAAGAAGAAGAAGAAGAGAATATTATATGGGGAGGATATTGAGGTTAACCAACTCTTAATGACAAAGCTCATGGCAGACCATGGAGGCTATAGTCTAGATATTGCAAAAAATGGCGAATGGGTAATAGAATATCTAGAACGATATCCTTACGACCTATTGCTTTTAGATCTTACTATGCCTGTTATGGATGGTTTTGATGCGGCAACTGTAATAAGAAATCACAGCAATAAGCAGATTAGAAAAATACCTATAATCGCCTTGACAGCGAGAACTACCCAAGAAGAAAAGGAATTAGCTAAAGAAGCAGGAATCAATGCCTTTTTAATAAAGCCTCTCGATCAGAAAGCACTTTTTGAGACTATTGATAGACTTCTCAATAGATATAAAAAGAAAAAACAAGAAGAAGATTAATCTAGCGATTCATCATTCTAACTTCTTCTTTAAAAGTTTCTAAGTCAACACCAGTTTTTACAAGCGATAGTGCCTTGTCTACCACGTACTTTACGTTATGTGCAGAAAAGCCTAAACCTACACCTAGCCTCTCAAGAATTCCTGCTTGCTTTATCCCTAGTTCAGAATCTGCATAGACCATACGCGTAAGGTCAAAAAGGCGCTCCAATCTATTGTCGTAAGTAATAGGTGGATTAACGGGATGAGACATAAAGTCTTTAAGGATTTCCTTATACTGATTGTCTGTGACATCAAGATTTCGTGCTAGACGATCTAAGAACGCTTTCTCCTCATCTGTAACAATACCATCACTCATTGCAACCCTTACTATGGCAGCAAAATGGTCTTCATTGCGTTTACGAAATCCACTATCATATAAATCAGAAATAGACATGTGTTGTATGTTTAAAAATGAGCCCCAAAGATAGCTATTCTTTGGTCATTATTAATTTGTATTTTTGGAAAAACCTACTAATTTTTTTCAATGGACAACTTTTGGTTTTATTTTAAAGAAGGTCTATTTCATGTTTTGGACTGGAATGCCTACGACCATATTCTTTTTCTAGTTGTATTAACGGTCCCTTATGCGGTAAATAACTGGAAGAAATTATTTTTTTTAGTTTCAATTTTTACCATAGGACATGCTATTGCCCTTGGACTTGCAGCCTATGAAGTGGTTAAGATAGACACAGCTATTATTGAGCTACTTATCCCAATAACAATTGTTATTACTGCCTTGTATAATATTTTTACTACGGGTAAAACGCATCGCGTGGAGAAAATGGGCGTTTATCTTGTGGCAACTTTGTTTTTTGGGTTTATTCATGGTTTTGGGTTTTCAACTTATTTCAAGATGATGACGGCCAGTGCAGACAGTAAATTGTTGCCATTGTTAGAATATACTTTAGGGATAGAAGCCGCTCAACTTAGTATTGTGCTCGCAGTTTTAGTATTGAGTTTTATTGGACAAAGTATTTTTAGATTTTCACGTAGAGATTGGATTATGGTTACTTCAGCAATAGTTATTGGAGTTACTGTACCTATTTTGAGAGCTAATATTTAGTCGTTAAATATTTGGTAACCTAGTAGGTATTAATAAGCCAGCATATTATTTTAGTGGACTGATAGAAAACTATTCACGCTTTCGCGAAAGCGTAACTCAAACCATATGAATCCTAAGCAAAATAAATATGATATTGCCTATTTACGCATGGCTCGTGAGTGGGGGAAATTATCCTATTGTGAACGGAAGCAGGTAGGAGCAATTATTGTCAAGGATAAGATGATAATATCAGATGGATATAATGGAACACCTACCGGTTTTGAGAACATTTGTGAAGATGATCAAGGCGCTACAAAATGGTATGTGCTGCATGCCGAAGCAAATGCTATATTAAAAGTAGCTTCCTCAACGCAATCTTGCAAGGGCGCAACATTGTATATTACGTTAAGTCCTTGTAAGGAATGCAGCAAATTAATTCACCAAGCAGGAATAAAGCGCGTGGTTTTTATAAATGCATATAAAGACCTTAGTGGAGTGGAATTTTTAGAAAAAGCAGGTGTTGAAATTACACATCTACCGGAGGTTGACTTATGATAAAAAAACTTAAGAAAAAATATTTACCATTTCTATTTAGTATAGGGATTGCTTTGGGTATTTTTCTAGGAACCCTTCTTGATTTTGATGGTAATGACACTTCGCTTTTTAAAAGAAATACTAAAAAAGAAAAACTTAACAAACTTATAGATTATATAGACTATGAGTATGTAGATGCTGTAAATACCGATAGTATTGTAGACATTACGGTAAATGGCATTTTGGATAGATTGGACCCACACTCATCGTATATTCCTGCAGAAGAATTTCAGGAAAATGAGCAGAATATGAAAGGAAATTTTGTGGGAATAGGCGTGAGTTTCTATCCTTTTAAAGACTCTATTGCGGTTATACAAGCTATTAAAGAGGGGCCCAGTGCAAATGCTGGGATTAAAGGTGGCGATAGGATAGTGTATGCAGATGATATCCCTTTGTACGGCAAAAATTTTGATAACGATTCCTTAAGTTCTATTCTTAAAGGACCCATAAATACACCGGTACAACTAAAAATAAAAAGAGAGGGAGTAGAAGGCTTACTTGAGTATGAGGTAATGCGCGGCACAGTACCCATTATTAGTATTGAAGCCGCCTATTTACTTACCCCTCAATTAGGTTATATTAAGGTCAATCGCTTTGCGGAGTCCACACATAACGAATTTGTAAAAGCTCTGAAAAAACTTAAAAATCAGGGAGCAACACAACTCGCATTAGACTTAAGGGATAATCCTGGAGGGTATATTTCTAGTGCAGAGGATATCGTAGATGAGTTTTTAGAAAATAAAAAACTAATACTTTTTACTAAAAATAAAACGGGCAAAATCAATAAAAGTTACGCTAGAGATGATGGTCTTTTTGAAGATGGTGAGGTTTTTATTATGATTAATGAAAATAGTGCTTCTGCCAGTGAGATTGTTGCAGGAGCGCTGCAGGATAATGATAAGGGGCTTATTGTAGGAAGGAGGTCTTTTGGGAAAGGCTTAGTGCAAAGGGAGATGTCTCTAGGAGATGGTAGTGCGGTTAGACTTACCATTGCGAGATATTACACTCCTACGGGAAGATCTATTCAAAAACCCTACGAACTTGGAGATAAAGCCTATTTTGAAGAATATCTAGAGCGTTACGAAAATGGAGAATTACGCAGCGCAGAAAATATTCACGTAGCAGACTCTCTTAGATTTCTAACACCCTTAGGGAAAGTGGTGTATGGCGGTGGCGGCATTATACCTGACGTGTTTGTTCCAAAGAATACGGATTATGAAATAGAACACCTCAATTATGTTACACGTTCGGGATACATGCGTATGTTTGCCTTTGAGCTCTTAGAACAAAAGAGAGCTTACTATAATTCCTTATCTCAGGTCGAGTTTAATGCAGATGAGGAGATTTCTGATGAAGTTATTGAAGATTTTATATCTTTCGCTCAAGTAAGAGGCATTAGATTAAGGGCCCAAAATTATAGAGAATCCTATAAGCGATATATAAAAGCGACGCTAGCAGGACAACTTTTTGGCAATAATGCTTTTGAGATGATGATTAATCAGGATGACGCAATGGTCAAAAAAGTAATTGAATTAAGCACTAATTAAGCATGGTAATATTAGCTTCGGTATTTGTATTTATAATAGCTGCTGTCTTTAAGCTTATTGATAATAGTGCAGGTTTACTAATTGCAAGTGGTATTTCTGTTAGCCCCTTTTATTTATCAGAAACAATAATAAAAGAAGAAATACAAAAATTAGAAGCAGATAATGCGATTCTAAAGCGCAAGCTCAAAAGAAACATAATGTTTCAAAAGCTACACAAATTATTTGTAGCGCTAGCAATAATTACACTAATTGTAGGCATAGTGTATGAGGGATATCATAAAGAACTATCCCTGCTATTCTAACTTAATTAAGCTTTTCTATCTTCTTAGAGAGTAATAATATCCATAAAAGAATAATAGCACAAGCACAGGCAAGAACCCCTATTAGGGCTACACTACTTTCTCCTGCGAGAGGACTCGACCAGTTAATCTTAGTTACATTATACCCTAGAAGCACTAAGGATATTGCCATGATGATGTAAATAAATATTTTCATAATGCTATCTAAATAGTTCTTGAATATTAGCAGTAAATAACTTTACGGCTATCGCCAACAAAATTACTCCAAAAACTTTATGAATCACAGCAATACCGTTTTTTCCTATTGTTTTTTCTATGCGATGTGATGTCCGTAGAACGATATAAACCAATAGAATATTAATAAAAATGGCTACTAGAATGTTCTCTATAGCATATTCTGCCCTAAGCGCTAATAAAGAGGTGAGGCTTCCTGGCCCTGCTAGCAAAGGAAAAGCTAAAGGGAAAACCGTAACTGTTTTTGGACTTACTTCCTCATCTTTAAAAATGGTTACACCAAGAATCATTTCTAATGCGATAAAAAATAAGATAAATGAACCTGCTACAGCAAACTCATTAACATTAATACCAATGAGTCCCAAAATGCGTTCTCCTAAAAAAACAAAAAGCACCATAAGGACTAAAGCAATAATTGCAGCCTTCTCACTTTGTATGTGACCTGCCTTTTTACGTAATTTGAGTACAATAGGAATATTCCCGATTATGTCAATCACGGCAAACAAAATCATTGTAGCCGTTAATATTTCTTTGAGATCAAAATTCATAGTCATCACTTTTGAAATGCGGGCAAAAGTAGCTTATTTAAATCTATAAAACTTGTACAATCCTCCTTAAATAATTGTAAAATCTAGACAGTTTTATTAACTAAAAAAGCTCTGGCTAAAGCGTTTAAGCAAACTCTTGAATACCGTATCTTTGTTGCATGTTTCAGCTTAAGAAAACCATAGTTTCAGAAGACATTATAGAAAAAGACTTCGTATGTAATCTTAATGCGTGCAAAGGAGAATGCTGTATTGCTGGAGAAGCAGGAGCTCCCTTAGAAGAAGATGAGGTCAAAATCATGGCAGATATCTATGCAGATGTAAAACCCTTTTTACGACCAGAAGGTATTGCAGCTATTGCGGCCCAAGGAACAAGTATTGTACGCCAAGGAGAGCTAGAAACCCCCTTAGTAAATGGTGCAGAGTGTGCGTATGTAACTTTTAATGATAAAGGCTGGGCAAGTTGCGGTATAGAAGATGCCTATAATGCAGGTAAAATAGACTGGCGCAAACCAATTTCTTGTCATTTGTACCCTGTACGGGTACAGAAATATAGCTCCTTTACTGCTGTAAATTACCATCGCTGGCCTATTTGTGATGATGCCTGCACGCTTGGGCAGGAGCTAAAAGTACCTGTTTATAAATTTACGAAAGAAGCCTTAGTACGAAAATTTGGAGAAGCGTGGTACTCAGATTTAGAGAAGACCGCAGCAGAAATGGGTAAATAAGCAATAAAAGGCTAGCTATTATTTGATTAAAGAGCGATATCTTTAATCACTATGAATTATACTTCTAAACTTCCCAATGTAGGAATCAACATTTTTAGCGTTATGAGCAAAATGGCTCGTGAGCACAATGCTATCAATCTCGCACAAGGATTCCCAGGATTTTCAAGTGACTCGTATTTGCAGGAGTTAGTTACAAAGGCAATGCAGGAAGGCTATAATCAATATGCGCCTATGCCAGGAGTTTTTAGCTTACGCGAGAGAATAACAAATAAGCTCAACACCCTTTACAATAGCGATTATCATCCAGAAACAGATATAACGATTACCGTAGGTGCAACCCAAGCCATATTTACAATAGTTTCCACATTTGT
>JALZVV010000030.1 GCA_023299935.1 Dokdonia sp. | reverse complement strand
TAAGTGTTTGATAGGTAATAGTAGTGTCGGGATAAGAGAATGTTCCTATTTGGGAGTGCCTGTAGTGAATATAGGAACACGACAGCACGGTCGAGATCGTGGTGATAATGTGATAGATGTTAATTATTCTAAGGAAGAAATACAATTGGCTATCTTAAAGCAGATAGATAGCTCAGATATAGCAGGCACAACTATTTATGGAGATGGAGATGCAGGAGAAAAAATAGCTCAAGTACTTGCTTCTTGTGACCTTACGTTTCATAAAACCATCACTTATTAATGCGTGTTCTTGGAATTATACCTGCAAGAGGGGGGAGCAAAGGAGTGCCTAGTAAGAACATTATAAAGATTAATGGAAAGCCCTTAATACAGTACACTCTTGATACAGTGACTGGATCCCGCCTATTAAAGGATGTTTTTGTGTCTACAGATTCAGATGAAATTCTCGAATTAGTTAATAAAATAGGAGGAAAAACTTTAAAAAGGAGCTCAAAGAATGCTACCGATACCAGTAGTGTGAACGATGTGATTCATGAGGTTTTAAAAAAAATAGATAAGAGTTATGATATTATTATGTTATTGCAGCCCACTGCTCCAATAAGAGAGCCTAGCGATATTGATAATGTCATTAAAATGTTTCAAGATAAAGAAGTAACTAGCGTAGTTTCTGTAGTAGAATTAGACGATATACATCCAGCAAGAATGTACTCATTATGCAATAATAGGTTATTGCCATTAGTGCCAGAAGATATGGAGAAAAGAAGGCAAGACCTCGAACCTGTTTATTTACGTAATGGAGCTATTTACGCCATACGTATGGAGGCTTTTAAAGAACATGATAAAATCATACTTCCAGAAGGGACACCATATATTATGCCTCAAGATCAGTGGCTCAATATCGATGCACCAAGGGATATAAAAATTGCAGAGGTCTTTTTAAAAAAAGAAGCCTAATTATAGTTTATGAAAACAATTATATCTGGTATTGATAAAATTTCTACTAAAAACGAACTATTTTTAAAGAGGTTCTCTGATTTTGAATATAGAACTATTACGAATACCACAGCCCTGATTAACGCATTAGAGGAGTGTGATATTTTTTGGTTTAGATTAAACCATAAATTGACAAAAGAAATAATTCAAAAAGCAAATTGTAAATACATTGTCTGCGCTGTAACAGGTTTAGATCATATAGACTTGGAAAGCTGTAAACAAAAAAATACAGTTGTAGTTAGCCTTTTTTCCGAATCTGAATTCTTAAAAGAAATTAGAGCTACAGCAGAGCATACATTGGGATTGTTGCTTAGTCTCATAAGGAAATTAAATGAGGCAGCTTTGCATACGCAGAAGGGGAATTGGAATAGAAATCTATTTTTAGGAAATGAACTCTACTTAAAAAAAGCAGGTATTTATGGTTTAGGAAGGCTAGGCAAAATTGTTGCAAGTTATTATCACGCTTTAGGAATGGATGTTTATTTTTATGATATAGACAAGAGTATAGAAGAGTCTAAATATAAAAGAGTCGAGAGTCCTGAAGAGCTTTGCAAAGTTGTAGATATATTGTCGATACATTTACCTCTAGATGATTCTACAAAAAATTGTATTGATATAAGAGTTTTACAAAATCTACCTGCAAATGCTATTGTAGTAAATACCTCTAGAGGGGGTGTGATGAATGAAACAGACATGCTCCAATTATTACAAAATGGACGTATCGGAGGTTACGCAACAGATGTTCTTAAAGGAGAGCCTAATATAAAAAGCCACCCTTTAATAATTTATAGTAAAGAAAATAGTAATATATTAATAACTCCTCATATTGGAGGTTATACAATGGAATCTATAGAAAAAACAGAACGTTTTGTTTTAGACAAACTGTTTACATTAATAAATCAAGAATCTTAATAAAAATCCATAAATACAATTAAAGTCCTCGTTCTCATACCAGACGGTGTAAGTTTACGCAACTATGTGTATACTCAATTTTCAAGTCTTGCCCTAAAGGAGGATATAGAGCTTGTATTTTGGAATAATACTCCTGTAGATCTCACAGTATTAGGGTTTCAAGAAATTAAATTTCCTAAGGTTACACTTCACTGGCAAACAAATGCTCTAAAAAATGCACTTAAGCATACCGAGCTAAATGTTTATAAAGTAAATACATCGCAATCTATTTTTGATGAGTATAAGTTTGCTTGGAATACTAAGGGTGTAAAAAACAAATTAAAAACGGCTATAGCAAAGAGGTATATAAGAAAAATGCCCACACAACAGTATATAGTGCGCTTACGCGAAAAATTAAAACGTCAAGAAAGAAGTACAACCTATTACCAAGAATGTAAAGAACAAATTCAAAGTATCAACCCTGATCTAGTCTTTTGTGCTAGTCAGAGACCCATTGCAGCGGTAGCACCTATGCTAGCAGCAAAAGACCTTGGAATACCCACGGTATGCTCTATTTTTTCCTGGGATAACTTGCCTAAGGCAACCTTGGTTGTAGAAGCAGATCATTATTTGGTTTGGTCTGAATATATGAAACAAGAATTGCAAACCTATTACCCTTTTACGAGTATATCAAAAACGCATATTGTTGGAACGCCTCAGTTTGAAAATCACTTTGATAAAACAATAATATTATCTAAAGAAGCATTCTATAAAACACACAATTTAGACCTGCAAAAAAAATATATCTGCTTTTCTGGAGATGATATAACAACATCTCCCTTTGATCCTCAATATTTGGCAGATGTAGTAGAAGCCGTGAGTAATTATAACTTACTTCAAGAAACCCAACTAGGAATTATCTTTAGAAGGTGTCCTGTAGATTTTTCTGATCGTTATGATTGGGTTTTAGAAAAGTATAAGGATGCAATAGTGCCTATTGCTCCATTATGGGAGTCTATAGGAACACAATGGGATAAAAAAACACCTACTAAGGCCGATCTAGAATTACAAACAAATATTGCTCACCATACAAGTTTAGTAATTAATGTGGGGTCTAGTATGGTTTTTGACTATGCAGCTCATAATACCCCTTGTGCTTATTTAAATTACAATCCAGAAGGTAGTGATACAGCAGTAAAGAATATTTATACAATTTATAAGTTTGTGCATTTTCAATCTATGCCTTCCAAAGAAGCTGTGATCTGGATGGATGGTAAAGAGCATATTTTCCAACAACTAGTAGCAGTGCTAGAGAATAATTGTTTTGAACTCACCACCACTCAAGAATGGTTTCAAAAGATAGTGAAGCATCCAGTGGAAGGTTCTTCCAAACGTATTGTAGAGGTTTTAAAGTATCTGAAATAACGATATGCTCTTCAACTCAATAGATTTTTTTATTTTTCTGCCTATTTGTTTTGTAGTTTATTGGTTTGTTGTGAACCGAGAGCTATCGATACAAAACTCTTTGATACTAGTAGCGAGTTATGTTTTTTATGGATGGTGGGATTATCGTTTTCTAGGGCTTATTGCATTAAGTACCCTAGTAGATTATAGTATTGGGCGTATGATGGTAGTAACAACGCTGTACTCAAGGCGGAAACTACTCTTGGGAATAAGCTTACTAATTAATTTAGGCTTACTAGGATTTTTTAAGTATTATAATTTTTTTCTAGAAGGTTGGATAGATGCTTGGTCAGGGATAGGGATTACAATGCATGCCTCTTCTTTACAAATTATTCTTCCTGTAGGAATCTCTTTTTATACTTTCCAGACGTTGAGTTATACGATAGATGTTTATCGAGAGAAACTTAAGCCTGAGAAGAACCTTATTAATTTTGCAGCCTACGTAGCTTTTTTTCCTCAGCTTGTAGCTGGACCTATTGAGCGAGCTACTAATTTACTGCCTCAGTTTTCGCGAAAGCGGATTTTTAATAGCGACTACGCTATATCGGGCATTCATTTAATCATATGGGGACTCTTTAAAAAAGTGGTAATAGCTGATAGTTGTGCTACTTATGTAAATGCAATTTTTGATAACTATCAAGATCACAATAGTCTGACGCTAGCTTTGGGAGCTGTATATTTTTCCTTTCAGATTTATGGAGATTTTTCTGGTTATTCTGATATAGCGATAGGTACAGCTCGTTTATTTGGGTTTGATTTAATGCGCAATTTTAATCTACCTTATTTTTCTAGAGATATTGCTGAGTTCTGGAGGAGATGGCATATTTCCTTGTCTACTTGGTTTAGAGATTATCTATATATTCCCTTAGGAGGTTCTAGAGGAAGTCGTTCTAAACAGTTACGCAATGTATTTATTATATTTTTGGTAAGCGGGTTTTGGCATGGGGCAAACTGGACTTTTATAGTTTGGGGTGGTTTGCATGCATTATTCTTTATCCCACTTTTACTAATTAATACAAATAGGAAGAATTTAAATCAAGCAGCATCTCATACAGTACTTCCTTCTTTAAAAGAGTTTTTCCAAATGCTAGTAACTTTCTTGCTTACTACCATAGCTTGGATTTTTTTTAGAGCAGATACTGTAGGTCATGCATGGGCATATTGTGTACGACTTTTTACACAAGGAACTTTTAAAATGAGTTATTTGAATATAGAACGCTATTCTATAGAATTATTAGGTGTTATCGTTGTTTTAATACTATTTGAGTGGTTTCATAGAAAAAATGATCATCCATTTGTAGGTCGTTATAGATGGATTAAAATTGTAACGATTATATTGTTATTACTTATTTTAGGTGTTTACTCAGATCATCAAGAGTTTATTTATTTTCAATTTTAATGACGAAGTTTTTAAAACATATTGGAGTACTAATGGTTATGGTTACCGGACTTATGGTAATCTTAGATACTATGTATTCTTATGTATTTAAAGCTAGTGAGCCTCGATCTAAGATTCAGAAAATTTTACAGGTTTCCGAGCGTCATTATGATTATGTTTTTTTAGGGAGTTCAAGAACAGAAAATCATATTGATTGTGAAATTATTACAAAAATTACAGGGAGATCTTGTATTAATTTTGGTATTTCTGGAGGAACAATAGGAGACATGCTAGTCTTAATGAAATTAATGGAGGTTAATAAAGTAACCTATGATAAAGTATTTTTACAAGTAGATTATAATTATAATCATAAAGGTTTATCTGCAAATTTTAAAGCTAGATTAATGCCTTTTGTAAATGAGCCTTTAGTGCGTAAAGAATTAGATATTGTAGGAATGGGAAATGCTCAAAAAATAGTGCCATTTTACAGATTTATGAAGAATGATAAGGTTATTGGTTTCCGGGAATTTGTAACTAGTGTGTTAAATAAAAAACCTAGAACAGATCTGAATGTTGGTTTTGCTCCAAAAGAAGGGATTGGAAATATAGCAGCAACTTCCTTTCCTAAAGTAATTAGAGAATCTAATACTGAAATAGAAGTTTTAAAGGATTTTGTGCAGGCAAATAAGAAAGAATTATTTTTCTTTACAGCACCTTATTGTTCTGAAGTGAATGGGCGTGAAAGAGCCATGAAACAAATAAAAAAAAGACTACCAGAGTTATGGGATTATTCTAATTTATATGATGATACCTATGAATACTTTTATAATTGTGGGCATCTCAATATACATGGAGCACAAGATTTTTCTCGTATAATTGCAAATCGTGAATTATTAAAAACAAACTAGATGCTCTTCAATTCTCTTGAGTTTTTGTTGTTTCTGCCTATCTGTTTTGTGGTGTATTGGTTTGTTGTAAATCACAAGTTATCATTACAAAACTTTTTTATACTAGTAGCGAGCTATGTTTTTTATGGGTGGTGGGATTACCGATTTTTAGGACTTATTGCATTCAGCACCCTAGTAGATTATGGAGTCGGACGCGCTTTGTCAAAGACAAGCAATCGCTCAAGACGAAAACTATTCTTGGGAATAAGTTTAACCATTAATTTGGGTTTACTAGGGGTTTTTAAATATTATAATTTTTTTCTAGAAAGCTTGGTAAGTGCTTGGGGAAGATTAGGAATAGAGTTGCAAGCTTCAACCTTGAATATTATACTTCCAGTTGGAATTTCATTCTATACTTTTCAGACCTTAAGTTACACTATTGATATATATAGAAAGCAATTAAATCCTGAGCAAAGTCTTATAAATTTTGCAGCTTATGTGGCATTTTTCCCACAACTGGTAGCTGGCCCCATTGAGAGAGCTTCTAATCTGTTGCCTCAGTTTTCGCGAAAGCGTATATTCAATTATAATCAAGCTTGCTCAGGAATATATTTAATTATTTGGGGTCTCTTTAAAAAGGTTGTTATTGCTGATAATTGCGCCTACTTTGTCAATCAAATTTTTGAATCACACACTTCATTCGCTGCACCAGAACTAGCTATAGGAGCTGTGTTATTTGCCTTTCAGATATACGGAGATTTTTCTGGTTATTCTGATATTGCTATAGGAACAGCTCGTTTATTTGGTTTTGATTTAAGAACTAATTTTAAGTTTCCATATTTTTCTAAGAATATTGGTGATTTTTGGAGAAGATGGCATATCTCCTTATCAAGTTGGTTTAGGGATTATGTGTATATTCCATTAGGTGGTTCTAGAGGTAGTCGTTTTACACATTTACGTAATGTGTTTATTATATTTTTAACAAGTGGATTCTGGCATGGTGCTAATTGGACCTTTATTGTGTGGGGAGGAATTCATGCCTTATTGTTCACCCCTTTATTATTGATCAATACCAATCGTAAAGATGTAGGTAGATTTACGGTGTCAATAACAGATGGTTTAAGAATGATTAGCACATTTCTTATCATTACCCTAGCTTGGATATATTTTAGAGCAGATAGTGTTACACAGGCTAATGGCTATATTGTGGCTCTTTTTAATTGGGAAATGCCTAGTATCAAACTATTTACTACATCGGCAAAGAACCTATTGTTTTTTACTATAATTGTTTTTTCTATTAGTGTTTTACTGCTTTTAGAATACTTCGCATATATAAGAACCCATAAAGAAGTTAAACTCAATTCTTGGAAAGCCATACTAGTATTATTTTGTATTGTTTTTATGGGGACATTTAAAAATCCTTCAGACTTTATATATTTCCAATTTTGATGAAACGGTTTATACTTAAAATATTAGGATATGGGTTTATAGCAATTTGTGGAATAAATCTTATCGCTTTTGCTAGCCTTTATGTACTAGGAAAATCTTCTTTTTATAAACCACTATTTGTTGCTAATTATGAGCAGCAAGATTTTGATTATATTGTTTTAGGGTCGAGTACTGGATTAACTACGCTCAATACAGTATTAATAGATTCTATTACAGGGTATTCTGGTCTAAATGTGAGTATTGATGATACTTCGCTTAGCAG
>JALZVV010000029.1 GCA_023299935.1 Dokdonia sp. | reverse complement strand
AACAATTGTATTCGTTGAATTTACACCTAGCAATACTTATGATTAATTGTTAAGTAAGTACTAATATTTAACTTAACCACAATGCAAGAAAAGCAATCTGCTCCCATTTTAACTTTGTTAAAAACTCACTTCGGGTATGACACTTTGCGTCCCAATCAACAAGAGTTCATAACATCTCTCTGCCAAGGAGAAGATGCACTTGTTATTATGCCTACTGGTGGCAGAAAAGCCTGCAATGAACTTAAGCGAGAAATGAGACAAATTAAAAAATTATTTCTTGATATACTTTTTGGTTTGAGAACCTTTGTCATTTGTAAATTTTATTAAGTATAAACCACTTGCATTATTACTTATATCTATAATTGTTTCTGAAGCATCTAGTTGATTACTAACAGCAATTAGCCTTCCAGTAGCATCGTAAACAGAAATAGTATTTATCATCTGATTAGCAGAAAGCACGTTTATCATACCGTTTCCTGGATTAGGAAAAATACTAAAATCTTTAAACGTTTCTGAAGCTACATTAAGAACTCTATTATCAAAAAACAGCTCAAAACGATTAGGGAACTGTCCTTTTAATGATTCAAACTCATATGTAGTTTCACTAAGGTTTGTCGTTATACCTGTAGCACGATCTAAAAGATAAACCTTTACGTCATTTAATGACTCGCCTTGAATACGATTTAAATCAATTTGATACAAAGTACTAGTATCTATTTGAGAAGAGAAGCCAAGAGGAATCCTAATAGTTTCATCAAAAGATTCACGTCCTTGAATTCCTAATTCTACATCGCTGTCTGGTATACCAGAAAATATAGAAAGTACACTGGCAAGTCTAGTACTGTCATACCCAGCGTCTACATTACTTGTAGCATTTTCTATAAAACCAACTAAGGTATTTGATTTAAAATCGAACTCTGGGTTAGAGATTGACACCCATAATTTATCCTCTTCTTCACTTGAATTTCTTAAAGTTACGTTACCTGTAGTTTGACGCATAATATTGGTAAAAATAGCAGTACCTGTATTAACAGGCGTAACCTCATCTGTTGGATCTGTATCAGAAACGCTTAATTTAATACCAAAGCCCTGAGATGTGGCTATAACACCATTAGGCTCGGTATCACCTCCTGGAGAATTATCACTACTTGCCTTTATACCTCCCATTAAGTTATATAATGATATATCTTCCATACTAAAATTAGCAGAATTAAATCCTGGAAAATCTGCAGAAGGTTCTGTAATATGCTCCCAGAAATAAACTTCATCTATTGCATGGTTAATTCTTATAAAATCATCTGCAGAAATTGGTGAAGCATATGGGTTTGAGATAATATTTGGACTCCCATTTCTATCTGTCTTAAAGATTATGTCTTTAACGACAAGTCCATTATTCAACGTTCCATCATTAAATAATAAATCAAAACTACCGTCTGTTTGCAAATCTGGTTGTGGTCTTGCAAAGTAACCCTCTGAAGGATTTAAAACTCCTGAATGAAGTATCCAATTATCTCCATCATCATCTGCAAAATTTTCAGCTAAAGGAAATTCTGTAGCAACATCTGGGTTAGGAACAAAAAGATCTGTGTCATGTCTTCGCACGTCATGCGCTTCGGCAAAAACACTACTTACTTGTTCATTTGTCATAGGGCTTCCCGTCAAGATGAAGTCACGTGAATCAAGTGCTGGTGTAGTAACATGTACATTAATACTCCCATTATTAGTTGTAGTAGCTCCAGAGGATCTTTGCAATACACTGGCAGTATGTTCAACTTCTAGAATTCCATTAACGGTAATATCTCTTTTTACATCTAGATAATCTCCCGCAGCGATCGTCATGGTATTCCCAGAATTTACAGTAACGTTACATGCGGTAAGGCTTCCATTTGTAGCCGTATTGTAATTTGCATTAATAACGGCGCTCATAGTTATATCTGGAACACTATTTGTCCACCCTGCATTTGTAAACGTTGTCGTTCCACTACAGGGAAGGTTATTAATTGCATTTGGAAGCTGTAGTAAATACCTAGACCCCAACTCTCTAGTGGACTCAGCGTCAAAGTGTATGTCATCACCAATATCTGTAAGACCTATGTTTTCTACATAAGCTGTATGCGGAATCCTATTAGGTGTATCTTCTAGATACGCTTGTACTAGCTCAGCATCAGAAAACCTGCCCCTAAAACTCATATAATTGGGTGCTAAACCACCACAAATAAAAGGCGTAGTATCGTCAGCCACAATAATATCATCTCTCATGCTATTAATTAAATCATCATAAAAAGCATAATATGCAGGAACATTATCTCTATCTCGCTCTCCTTGATGCCAGAGAATCCCCTTAAAAATAAATGAAGGGTTTGCTGTCATACAGGCATTTACTCTATTAACGGCATCATTATAGCGTGAATCATCAACTCTCCATTCTCCAGGTCGATCAAAACCAGTTGCTCGTCTTGCTGAAGGAATAAAGACTAAAGTAACATCAGGGTTTGCTACTTTATAATCTATCGCAAATTGAATATCTAATCCCATCCGTCCAGCTACAGCATCATCATGTTGCAAAGGCACAGATGCAGGAATTAACATACCGTCATCATTATCTTCTCTTCCCCACTGCAAAGTACCAGCTGGGTGCACTGCTCCATCATCAAAATCTGCTCTACCAACCATATTAGATTGTCCCGCCAGTAAAAAAACGTGTGTTTCTTGACTGTTTGCGCCAAATATTGTTGAAAAGATAATTAGTAGTAATCGTAAAAAGTTCATAAAATTGGGGTTAGAAATTCAATAAATTGTAATTGATTTTTAAAAATTGTGCTGTAAGATCTATTCTATCAATATCTATTCCGGTACAACAACCCTGCAATAAAAAATTCTAAATTACCCGCTACTGATCTTTCAGGTTTTAATTTTAGAGAAGTGATTGGGTTAGGAAATAACAGTTGAATATCTGCTTCATTTGATGCATTATGTCTAACCTCTTTTGAAGCTTCTGTTAGAAAAAGTTTAGGATGAATAGTTGTATTTTCTAATAAAAACTGAGCGCATGCCCTACTATCAATGGATAAAATCTTTGCTTTAAAATTTAAGACAACACTTACTAAAAGTAGTACTATTAATAATAACTTTTTATTATTCATCTTTCTATTAATAAAAAAAACGGTGTCTGTTTTTAATTTACTTCGTACTACTTATAAAGTGGTACTACAATTAATCTTGCAAATATAATTAAATTGCCCGCTAGCGCTAGTTTGTAGCTAGATCTGTACAGAGTGAGCGATGCAAATCATAAAAAATGGACATCACCAATACATAATTGGGGATTAATACTTCATCATTTCTTAACTATATTTGAAAAAAGGGTTCAACTGTAAAAAGTCAAACCCGCTGAAATTCTGTTTACACAAATTTTTATAAAGAGGCGTTCTTAGGAGCGCCTTCTTTATTCTTGGATTAATAACCTAGCATTATGGTTTCAATATTAGATTTACAAAAACTACTCAAAACTCACTTTGGTTACAGCTCTTTTCGTCCCAATCAAGAAGAGATCATAACATCTATTTGTCAAGGAGAAAATGCCCTTGTTGTTATGCCTACAGGTGGTGGCAAATCTATGTGTTTTCAATTACCCGCTCTTGCCATAGATGGAGTTGCACTTGTGATATCCCCACTCATTGCCTTAATGAAAGATCAAGTAGATGCCCTCAAGGCAAACGGCATCAAAGCAGCTTACTATAATAGTAGCCAGCCCCCAGAAGAAATCCAGGAA
>JALZVV010000028.1 GCA_023299935.1 Dokdonia sp. | reverse complement strand
ATTGAAATTAACCTTTCTGAATTAGGACCTTTATTAAACGGACCATTTACTCCGGATTTATCTACAGCAGTAGGTGCAGAAATGACCGAAAAGGCAAACCAAAACGAGTGGCCACTTGCAGTAGAGTGGGGACTTATAGGCTCCTGTACAAACTCTTCTTATGAAGATCTTTCTAGGGCTTCTTCTATCGCGCAGCAGGCTATTGATAAAGGTGTTAAAATGAAGGCAGAGTTAGGTATTAACCCGGGCTCAGAGCAAGTTCGTTATACTGCAGAGAGAGATGGAATCTTAGACGTATTTGAAAAATTAGATGCAAAAATATTTACAAATGCTTGTGGACCTTGTATAGGTCAATGGGCGAGATATAGCGACCCGAAAAATGCCCCGAAAAATAGTATAGTACATTCATTTAATAGAAACTTTGCTAAACGGGCAGATGGTAATCCTAATACGCATGCTTTTGTGGCTTCTCCGGAGCTTACAGCAGCAATTGCGATTGCAGGAAGATTAGACTTTAATCCCTTAAAGGATAGCCTTATCAATGAAGATGGGCAGGAAATTATGTTTGATGAACCTACAGGATGGGAGTTACCTCCAAAAGGTTTTGATGTAAAAGATAATGGTTATGTAGATCCAATAGCAGACGGTAGTGGCGTAGACGTAACAGTGAGCCCTACTAGTGAGCGTTTAGAACTACTAACGCCGTTTGCGCCTATAGGGAATGAGATAAATGGAGCTAAACTATTAATTAAAGCTTTTGGTAAGTGTACTACAGATCACATTTCTATGGCCGGACCTTGGTTACGTTTTAGAGGACACCTAGATAATATTTCTAATAACTGTCTTATTGGAGCGGTAAATGCTTTTGGTAAGAAAACTAATTTTGTAAAGAGCCAACTTACGGGAGAGTATGGAGGTGTTCCAGATACACAAAGAGCCTATAAAGCCGCTGGTGTGCCTACTGTAGTTGTAGGAGATCATAACTATGGTGAAGGTTCCTCTAGAGAACATGCCGCGATGGAGCCTAGGCACTTAGGAGTTGTTGCAGTTATTGTAAAATCCTTTGCTCGTATTCACGAGACTAACCTGAAAAAGCAAGGTATGCTCGGCCTTACATTTGCAAATGAGACAGATTATGATTTGGTTAAGGAAGATGATACCTTCAACTTTACAGACCTAAATGCATTTGCTCCAGGAAAGCAGCTTAGCTTAGAGATAGAGCACGCAGATGGAAGTAAAAATACAGTAATGCTTAATCATACCTACAATCAAGCTCAAATTGATTGGTATAATGAAGGAAGTGCTCTTAATTTAATTAAGAAGGAAAATGCTTAATACGTATAGCGCGCTCCTGTCTACCGAAGAGGTAGGTTATAGAAAGCGCAACAATAGTGCAAACCTCTCTATATTAGAGAGGTTTTTTTTATTTAAAGAATTAACTGTAAGGCTGGTCAAAAAATGTAGACCACTTAAAGAAATTCTTTTATTTATAGGCTATGAATACGCAATGGTTTTTTGAAGATGTAAATGCCTTTAGAATGTTATGCCCTCATAAATTTAAAAAATACAAGAAGGTTCACAAGTCTGATTGTTACAAAAAGCAGGACTACATTTATTTTTCGGAAGACGCAGCTAATAATGTCTATATATTAGAAAAAGGAAAGGTAAAGCTGGGTTATTATGCAGAAGATGGTAGTGAAATTATTAAAGCTATTATTACTAAAGGGGGTCTTTTTGGGGAAAAAGCGATACTAGGAGATGACAAGCGCCATGAATTTGCGCAAGCCCTTGATAAGAATACAGTGGTTTGCCCTGTAACAGTTCCGGTTATGCAAGACCTAATGCGTGATAATAGAACGTTTAGTCTAAAGGTATATAAATTTCTAGGATGGCGTTTTAAGAAGCTGGAAAGACGTTTAGAAATGCTTCTATACAAGGATACTAGAACAAGGCTCAAAGAGTTTTTAAAAGAACTAGGAGAAGATTACGGCTACTGTTGTCCAGAGACAGGTGACACCATAATTAATCATCCCTACACACAAAAGGATATAGCTGCCATGATTGGCACTTCTAGGCCTACGCTCAATATAATAATGAATGAATTAAAAAGTGTAAAGGATTTGGACTTTTGCAGGAAGGAAATTCGCATATATACGAGTTAAAAAAGTATCTTTAGCTAAACCTAAAATGCTATGGCAGGTAAAAAAAATAAATTTTCGAATCTTTTATTTATAGCCTTAATTGCGTTACTTATTATCCCGCAATCGCGCACTTTTGTTCAGGTTAATTTGCAAAAATTGATTGTTAAGTTCAGTCCTTTTGGACCTAAAGAAATTGATAAAAACGAGCAAATTGCACTATCTCCTTTTGATTATAAACTTAGTACATTGGATGGTATTCATGTCGACAGTCCTATCGGGAAGGGTAAAGTGACTTTTATTAGCTATTGGGCCACGTGGTGTCCGCCTTGTATCGCAGAGATTCCGAGTCTTGAAGAATTATATGCAGATTATGGGAATAAAGTCAACTTTCTCTTTATTACTAATGAAGAAGCAGATAAGGTTCAAAAGTTTTTAGAGAAGAAGGAGCTTAATATCCCTGCAGTATTGCCGCGAATGAACACACCAGAACAGTTATTTGAAAAGAGTATTCCTACAAACTATATCATTGACAAAAAAGGAAATATTGTGCTTAAAGAGCAAGGAGCTGCAGATTGGAATACCCAGGAAATGAGGAGTCTAATAGAATCCTTATTGTAAGATATTTTTAGAATGTGACTTTAATGGACACATTAGGAGTGCGTTCTAGAGATAGTCTACTAACATTCGATATTGTTGTATCGTCTGTGCTTACTGATAGTCTTTCTAATTCGTTTCTCCTGTTGGTAATATTCCATAATGACACCCCAATAATTCCCTTGTATATATCACTTACATTAAAAGAATAAGTAGCTGATAGGTCTATCCTTAAAAAGTCATCAATTGTTGCTGAATTAGGAGGGGCAAAATTGACATTACCATTTACTATTGGATTTTCAGGATTAATAGGAGTAAATGGTTTACCCGTATGCCAATTAATACTAGTAGCGATCTTAACTCCTTTATAGCTATAGTCCAATATCCCAGTAAAACTATGTCTGATATCATTATTATTGGGAAAACTAGTTGCAATAGAATTAGGGAGTTCCGTCCAGTAATAATTATTTAACGCATAAGAGTAGCTCAAAGACGAATTGAAAGCTCCAATACTTTTAGAAATTAGTAGATCTAGACCTTGGACCTGATAGGAGCCACTAAAGTTTTCAAATTGTAATTGATTTAAAAACCCCTGACTTTGTGTAGTGATACCATCTACACGTTTGCTATAATATTCTGCTGTAATAAGGAAATCTCTCTGGTTATATTGTAAACCAAAAGAGGCTTGTTTTGATGTTAGTATAGGAATTGACCCATTATTAGAAAGTACCCATCTTCTATTATCAACACCAATAAAATCATTTTGTAAATTAATTACTTGAGAAGTTACTTGGCTCTTTAATTCGCCTTTAAATTCTGCTGTTAATCCCGAGCTAATGTTGTAATTAACAACAGCTCTTGGTTCTATGGTATTTTCATTTAGTTCACTAAAATGATTAGCTCGTAAACCTATAATTGCTTTTCCTTTACCATTAGAAAAACTTTTGTCACCCTCTAAGTATAATGCATTGGTTCTTATGACTTCCTTGATGTCACTTCTGAAAAAAGGATTAGTGACATCTGCGATATTTCTAACACCGGTCTCAGTAAATTGGTACCCCCCTTTTAATTGCAAGCTGGGATTGTCAATATAAGTAGTTTCAATTCTTGCTGATGATTCCAGAACATCATTTTCTTGAATTAATCGCTGATTAGAATTGAAATTTGTATTCTCAGACTCTAAGGTATAGTTTGTACTATAGATTTCTACGTTCGACGAATATTTTTCATTCCAATTATGACTTAACTGTAGCCCCCCAGCAACATTTGCTTGACTAACACCACTTCTTCTTCTGGATATCTGCTCATCAATATTACCTATTTCCAGAAAATTGAGATCATTGTTTATTAATATGGCATTTGCCGTAAGTACGGTTCGTTCAGATAGATTAGAAATGAAACGTAGACTCGTGTCGAAAAAATTAAAATTCGGATCAGAAATGATACTTATATCAAAGCCTCCTAAGACTTCAGTATTTCTAAAGGCTTGATCAAAATAGGAATTGTATGTCGGCGTTTGGTAAATCCCATTTAATGAGTGTCTTGCAGCAATTTGAAGTAAGGAATTTTTTGTAATAGGTATATCTATAGTAAGATTTGCATTTAATAGATTAAGTCCAGCAGAAACTTGAATGCTGTCCACCATTTTATTATTCGTTTCCATAACTATGGTTCCAGAAACACCATCTGAGTAAGCAGCATTTGTTCCATTAGTATATATGGTAGCTTTTTGAGTCGTTTCTGGATTAAAGGCAGATATAAGTCCAAAAAAATGTCCACTTTGATACATCTTGATACCATTCCAAAGTAATAGATTCTGATCGTTTGTCCCTCCTCGAATATTGAGATTACTTACTCTTTCATTTACACTACGTATACTAGGTAATGCCTGAGCAGTAAGTAAAACATCAGATTCAATAAGTCCAGGAAGAATACCAAAATTTTTATAATCAATTTGTATAAAACCTTTCCTATTTTTTGATATGCCTGAGGTTATATAATCGTTTAAGAGTATTTCATCTAATTGTACATTAGAAAAATATTTTTTCAGTAATTTTATTTCGATACAGTCTTCTTTACTATTCTGTTTGAGAATAAATTGAACAGTTTCAAATCCCGCTGAGGCTATACTTATACTACTTGCATTATAATCTGTATTAAGAAGTACAAAGCCTTCATTATTAGATAAAGACCGACCTGAGCCATAGCTTATTATAGCATTGGGAATAGGTGCTCCTAATTCATCTAGAACCGTTCCACACCAGGTGAAAAGCGTTTCTTTTTTTGCAATTGCGATAGAATTCTTGTTAATCTTATTAAAAGAAAGAGGTAAATATTTAGATAAGTACTTTATTTTTCTTTTGAGACTGGACTTAGAGTTCCATTTACTTACAAATAAGTTTTGAATATCTCTATCTGCGTAGGAAAATGTAACGGTATATTCTTTGGAGATTTCATTGAGTATATGGTCTAACGGGATTAGTGCATCTCTATTTTGTGCGCTCGTAATGAAGGCACACAAAATGAAAAAACAACATAGAAATCTATTTTTCTTCAATGTATGCCAAACTTACAGTTTTTTCGCCTTTTAAAGAATATTTAAGGTTCATTGGTACTGAAATTGATTGGAGGGCCTCTTCTAGATTATTATGAGGAAAGTTACCTGTATATAATCTATGGAGTTGCAGATTTTTTGGAATATTTAAAGTAATATCATATTGTCGCTCTAATTCGTTTAGAACAATCTCTAATTGTGTGCTCTTAAAACTGGAAGAGCCCTCTAGCCATGTAGGTTGCTCTCTTTCAAACGCATAATTAGAAAAATAATCTTTATTAATAACAATAGAGTTGCCTTTAGTTAGATTAAGTATAGTATCCTTAGTAACTACTTGTACTAAACCCTCAAAAGTCATAACCTCTAAAAATGCACTTCTATTATTTACGACAAACTCTGTTCCCAGTACTGAAACTGTAGCATTATTCGTTATTACGTCAAATTTTTTTCCTTTAGCAACCTTAAAAAAAGCTTCGCCTTCCAGCTGTATTGTGCGATTAGTATTCCAATTTTCCGCATCATAGGTGATTATAGAACCAGCATTTAAGCTAACTTTAGAGTTGTCAGGAAGAGTGATTTCCTTTTGCTCTGCAATAGATGTATTTATGGATTCATGAGAATCAGAATTATAAATCAATAATGCACTAAAAATTAATATTATGGATGCGGCAATACTATATTGCCAATACAACTTTCTCGATCTATAGTGCTTAGATTTAATCTTATTTAAAACTTTATAAGTATTAAACTCTGGAGGTTTAAAGTGATGAGCTTTATTTGATATTTTGAGATAGTCCTCAAATTCAGGAAGCTGTTTAATTTCTTTCATTTCTTCATCAGAAATGTCATCATCTAACCATTTTAAAATTAATTTCTCTTTATTCATTTGTTTTATTATTCAAGCATACAACAATTTAGAATACGCAAATCCTACCTAAGGTAAATTTTTTATCTCTTTTCTTAGTTTAGTTAAAGCTCCATAAAGTCTTTTTTCTACCGATTTTCTAGAAATACCTAAAAGATCGGCAATTTCTTGATGTTTCTTCTTATCTATTCTATTCAATAAAAACACTTCTCTTTGTGCTTCTGTAAGATTAGCCAGTGCATCCTGGTATTTTTGCATGTATTCTTTTTCCTCTAAAATAAAAACAGGATCTTCTATCGTAAAAGAAGCAAAGGGCTTCTGCGAATATTTAAGTTTTACCTTTTCATGCTTTATTGCATTGAGCATGGAGTTGTTAGCAATAGTAAAAAGGAAGCTTTTTGCTTTTTCTGGCGTGGTGTCAGCACATTTATCCCATAATTTAATAAAGGCTTCTTGTACTTTATCTTCTGGGTTGAGTTGATTACCAAATTTATAATACAAAAAGTTATGTAAGTCTTTGGAGTATTTCTTGTAAACTCCTTCAAAGACATGTTCTTCGCAAATATTTCTATGTATAGATTTTTCCATAAGGATGGACTAAAAATAAATAAAAAATGAATGAACTAGGGTAGGATTTTTACTAATGTGAGTTGTTCTATATTTGTAATTGTAAAAAAAGTAATCAATATAAATGTTTAAGAAGTATTTACTACTTATAGTTTCTTTATTGCTATTTCTGTTTTATTCATGCCAGGAGGAAGAAATATTTATTTCTGAACCTACTGTAGAAGAGAGTAATTTAACAGAGAACTTAACTAATTTATTGGTTAATGTAGCTTCAAACGATGGTTCTATTGATAACATTTTAGATAATGCTAGTTGTATAGAATTAGAACTGCCATTTACTATAATTGTGAATGGGATTGATTTGTTTGTAGAGTCTCATAGTGACCTTCAAATTGTTGAGGCAATATTTGAAGCTAGTCAAGATGATGAAGATATATTAACCATTATTTATCCCGTCACTATAATTTTTTCAGATTTTTCTGAAATGTTAATTAATAGCGATGAGGAACTGTTAGGCCATACTAGCACTTGTGATGGTGAAAATGTTATTGATGCAGATATAGAGTGTTTAGATATTTTATATCCATTGACTTTTACTTTGTTTGATACTGAGGCTTTAACATTTGATACCTCAACAATTAATACAGATCAAGAATTATATACATTTATTAATACACTTTCATTGCAAATAGTAGTAAGCCTAGATTTCCCTATTGAGATAGTATTACCAGATGGAAATAGCCAGGAAATTATTAATCAAATTGAACTTGCGGAGGCATTGGAATTTGCCCAAGATTCTTGTGATGAAGATGATGATAATGATCAAGATGATGATGATAATATTATTTTAACTCAGGAAGAATATATTGCTTTAATTACTGATTGTCCTTGGGAATTGGATACATTATTAGTAGATAACATAAATTTAGAAGAAGAATTTGAGGGAATATATTTAGATTTCAACGAAAATTTTACAGTATCGGCATTTGCAAATAACTCTTCTGAGATTGGAGTTTGGTCATTAGAGCCAGAAGGCAATTCGTTTAGATTAGATATTGATATTCTTGAATTCCCTAATAGCTGGTTATTACATACGGTAGAGGATGAAGAAGGTTTAATACTAGAGTTTAGGAATGTTTTAGATGTATTTCGAATTGTAGAGAATTGTGATTTTGAAGATACAGATGCGGGAGGAGCATTTCCCTTTAATCAGGTAGTAGAGATTTTAAATACCTGTGATTGGGTATTAGATGTTAATCAAAATGGGGATTTCTTTTTTTATGATTTCACCTTCGCTCCTAATGGTAGTGTAAGTGTTATAAATAATATAGATGGTCAAGTGAACAACGGTGATTGGTTGCTAGAACAGAACGCAAATGGAGATTTTTTCTTGACAATATCGGCTCTGCCTGCTCCTTTCGAATTAGTGAATACACAATGGGAAATTTTCTTTTTGGAGAATGACTTTATTGAACTTGAAAATGAAGATCAGACCAGCTGGT
This sequence comes from Dokdonia sp., assembly GCA_023299935.1. GTDB lineage: Bacteria > Bacteroidota > Bacteroidia > Flavobacteriales > Flavobacteriaceae > Dokdonia. Next base: position 13,656 of record JALZVV010000028.1, on the reverse strand, counting down.
TAATTATGAACCAGACTTGTCCGAACAATATAGATTTATCTTCGGTTTTATTGGATAATAGTTGGGATATTACTTTGTTCTCTGAAGATGGCAACAATCAAACGTCTATTTTTTCCGAATTTGAATTTTTGTTTTTAGAAAACAATCATGTAATTGCATTAGAAAACGGTGCTAATGATAGTCCAGGCAATTACGAAGTTTTTAACAATGATTCTAATTTGCTTATAGATTTTGGTGGTGCAATAGCCCCATTATACTTAATAGAACAACCCAATTGGACGGTCTTAGACATACAAGAAGATAGGGTTGAATTAGTGGCTGAGCAACAAGGTGTATTATATGTTCTTGTGTTTGAAACTAATTAAATATTAGTATTTCCCGCCTTCAAGTGATATTGAGTCTAGTTCCTTTATTCCAAGCGATAAACAATAGCTTGCCAAGCGCTGAGTATAAGCTCCTTATATGTCTGTTCATCAAGAATTAAACTATTGGATATCAGTTTTACTTTTCGATTGTAATTAATGTGTTTTGGTAAACTAAAATGTACCGTTTCATTACTAAAATTTAATAGAATTAATAAACGTTGCGCTTCTTGAGTACGTGTATAGGCATAAACCTGTTCATGTTCTGGATTTAAACATTCATAGTCTCCATAAACTAAGCTGGGATTCGATTTTCTTAGGGCGGTTATCTTCCTAAAATAGGAGAGTATGGAGCAGTTCTCTTGTTCTTGATATGCTACATTAATGCCTTTTTTGTGGCTAGGATTCAAGCGTATCCACGGTTTTGAAGTTGTAAACCCTGCTTGAGAACTGCTATCCCATTGCATAGGAGTACGCGCATTTTCGCGCGCCGTATGTTGCTCATTATCCATAAATTTATTGAGATCGCCTCCATTGTTTTTTACCGTTTCATAGCGATTAATGGTATTAATGTCGCGATAATCTTTAATGTCTGTAAAACATACATTGGTCATTCCTATCTCATCTCCTTGATAGAAATAAGGAGTACCTCTCATAGTAAGCAAGAAGGTTTGAAGTAGGGTAGCACTATTTTTCGAGTGCTCTTGGCTATCATTACCCCAGCGGCTCACTGCTCTTGGGAAATCATGGTTAGCAAGAAATAAACTTCCCCATCCCGCTTTTGCAAAAGCAGAATCCCATTCATTAAATACTTTTTTGAATTCAGATAATTTCCAGCGGTCTTCTCGCATCGTAAACACCTCACCGGGTTTTCGGTCTAGAGACATCAAATCAAAATGAAAAAACATATCCATTTCCTTGCGGTCTTCGTGTACAAAATCAAGTGCTTGATTGATATGTATTCCAGGACCTTCTCCTACCGTAAATGCATCGTATTTAGATATCACCTTTTCATTGAGTTCGTTGAGATATTCGTGCACTTTAGGGCCATTTGCATAATAGGCAATAAACTCACTAGGCGCTTGGGCCTCTATTTCCGGATAGTTAGTGTCTTTGCTAATAAAAGGAATAACATCCATTCTAAAACCATCTACACCTTTCTCAAACCAGAAATGCATCATTTCATAAATCTCCTGTCTAACAATAGGATTCTCCCATTTTAAATCAGGTTGCTTTACGGCAAAGTAATGCAAGTAATAGGCATCTGTTTGTGCATCATATTGCCAGGCATCTTCATTTACATCAAAATAGCTCCACCGTTTGGGTGGGATTCCTTTTTCGGCTGGCCACCAATGGAAATAATCCCTATACGGATTCTCCCTAGAACTGCGAGCTTGCCTAAACCATTCGTGTTCATCGCTACAATGATTTACAACCAAGTCCATAACGAGTTTTAAATTGCGTGCTTTCATTCCTGCTAGCAACTGGTCAAAATCATCCATAGTCCCAAACTCCGTCATAATGGCCTTATAATTTCTAATGTCATAACCATTATCATCATTAGGCGAGTCATAAATAGGGTTCAGCCAGATAATATCGACACCTAAGCTAGCGATATAGTCTAACTTTTCTATAATACCGCGCAAATCGCCTATGCCACTGCCAGTAGTGTCTTTAAAGCTTCTAGGGTAGATTTGATATACAATTCCTTCTTTCCACCAAGTGCGTTTTTGTTCCATAAATAGTATTCTAAAACTAAGGTAGGAAATAGAGCGCTTTCGCGAAAGCGTACACATCCACAAAAAAATGATTACTTTTGTACTCCGAACATTGTTTGGAAACACCTTATGAGTCAAAAAGTATTACTTAATGCTACCGAGGTAGATATCATCCTCAATAGGCTTGCTTGCCAACTCATTGAAAATCACGAAGATTTTACGAATACTGTTCTCATTGGGATACAGCCACGCGGAATATATCTTGCAGAGCGTATCAAACGTTTACTGGAAGAGTCTTACGATATTAATAACGTCTCTTTGGGGCATTTAGACATTACCTTTTATAGAGACGATTTTAGACGCACAGAAAAAACGCTAGAGGCTAACAAAACGAAAATTGACTTTGTGGTAGAGAACAAAAAAGTCGTGTTTATAGATGATGTACTGTATACGGGAAGAAGTATAAATGCAGCCCTTTCTGCAATACAAAGTTTTGGAAGACCTGAAGAAGTGGAGTTGCTATGCCTTATCGATAGGCGATTTAGTAGACATCTACCTATACAACCGGATTATAGAGGAAGGCAAGTAGATGCAATCAATGAAGAAAGAGTGCTAGTCAATTGGGCAGAAAACGAAGGTAAAGACAGCGTATATGTTGTTAATAAGTAATTTATAATGAGTGAATTAAGTGTAAATCATTTACTGGGAATAAAATACATCACCCAGGAGGATATTGACCTTATTTTTAAAACTGCAGATCATTTTAAAGAAGTCATTAATAGACCTATAAAAAAGGTGCCTTCTTTAAGAGATATTACTATTGCAAACCTGTTTTTTGAAAACAGTACCCGAACCAAGCTTTCTTTTGAGCTTGCAGAGAAACGACTAAGTGCAGATGTGATTAATTTTAGTGCAGCTGCTTCTTCTGTCAAAAAAGGGGAAACCCTTATCGATACTGTAAACAATATCCTGTCTATGAAAGTAGATATGGTTGTTATGCGTCATCCTAATCCAGGAGCAGGAGTATTTCTTTCTAAGCATATAAAGGCAAGTATTATAAATGCAGGTGACGGTGCTCACGAGCATCCTACCCAAGCCTTATTAGATAGTTATTCTATTAAAGAGCGGCTGGGAGAAGTAGCCGGAAAGAATGTGGTTATTGTAGGGGATATTTTACATAGTAGAGTCGCATTATCTAATATTTATGCCCTAAAACTACAAGGAGCAAATGTAAAAATATGTGGACCTAAAACGCTTATTCCTAAATATATAGAAAGTTTAGGGGTCGAGGTAGAACTTGATTTACGAAAAGCGTTAGAATGGTGCGATGTGGCAAATATGCTAAGAGTTCAGAATGAAAGAATGGACATTAGTTATTTTCCAAGTACAAGAGAGTATAGACAACAATATGGGGTTTCTAAAGACCTTCTAGATTCTCTCAATAAAGAAATTGTTATTATGCATCCAGGGCCAATTAACCGTGGTGTAGAGATTACTAGTGATGTTGCAGATTCTGGTCAATCTATTATTTTGGATCAAGTACAAAATGGGGTAGCGGTGAGGATGGCGGTTATTTATCTTCTGGCATCTAAGATTAAGTAATAATGAAAGTTACAGCAAAAGCGACATACACAATTTTAGAAGATGAACGTGATGATGTTATAGATTTTGCAAACTATCTAGAACGCATAGTACCAGATAAATATGAAGACCTCAATCTAGTTATAGATTTACTCCAATATGAGAAGCTTACTTTAGACCAACTGATTCATTTTATTAAACTATCTAATTATCAAAGAGGAGGTGAGAAATCCTTTGTTTTTGTCAATGAGGATATTGATTACGACCTCATTCCAGATGAGATGTTAGTAGTACCTACACTTCAAGAGGCAGCAGATATTATAGAAATGGAAGAGATAGAACGAGATTTAGGTTTTTAAGGATGAGCTCTTCTCTAAAACTTACCATCTTGGGGTGTTATGCCGCTGCTCCCGGAGCCTTTAAGAACCCATCATCCCAAGTACTCGATATACGTAATAGACTATTTTTAATAGATTGTGGAGAAGGAACACAAGTTGCCTTACGGCGAAATAAAATTAAATTCTCTCGTATTAAAAACATATTTATTTCACATTTACACGGGGATCATTTTTTTGGCCTGATGGGAGTGATAACCACCTTTAGTTTACTAAAAAGAACGGCACCGCTCACCATTTATGGACCGAAGGGAATCAAAGAAGTAGTATTACTACAATTAAAGCTTTCGCAAGGTTTTACAAGTTACCCGTTGTATTTTAAAGAATTAGAAAGTAAGACGGCTACTGTTATTTATGAAGATGATGAGGTTATGGTAACTACAATTCCTCTTAAGCACAGGATATATGCCAATGGGTTTTGTTTTCAAGAGAAACAAGGGGAACGCAAATTAGATATAAATGCAGCCTTAAATCACAATATTGACAAGGCCTATTTTAATAAAATAAAGCAAGGGGGTAACATCACACTAGATTCAGGTGAGGTTATACTCAATGAAGACCTTACTGAGGATCCACCACCACCTAAAAGCTATGCGTATTGCAGTGATACGGCCTACAAACCAGCAATTGCAGAACAAATACAGGGAGCGACAATGTTATATCACGAAGCCACTTTTTTAGACAGTCACGAGCATTTATGCAAACCTACAGGGCATAGCACAGCTAAGCAGGCAGCACAGATTGCAAAAGATGCACAAGTAGGTCAACTCATTCTGGGGCATTATTCAACGCGCTATGGGCACTTGAATCTCTTTAAGGAAGAAGCACAAACTATTTTTAAAAACACCTACCTAGCAGACGATGGAGCTGTTTTTGAAGTATAAAGAACTATGGAAGAACTAAAAAGAGTACCCAAGAAACTGCTGGCACAACTCCAGGAGCATTTTGACCAATTGATACCTAGATGTTTATTTTTGGTCAAGCAGGATGTATATCCCAACCGGGTATATAAGAGTCCAGGCTCTACAGCGGTAAAAGGAAATGTTTTTGTAGCCTTTAAAATTCTTGAAGAAGATGAATTACACTGTGAATATTTACTACAAGCAGATAATTATACAGAACATAGGCGTTACTTTTTTAGGACTCAAGAAGTGGAGTTACTCGAGAATTTTCATGGGCAATATGAAAACGAGGACCTCCCTTATGACGAACATATGAAAATGGTAAAGCACAACACTGCAGTTCGAAAAATTCTTATTAAAAAGGGCTTTTTAAAGAAATAGGGTTGCGCTTTTCTATCTAACTGGCTAGATGTGTTGTGAAGTGTATTGCTCTTTGCTTATTTGTACTCGAGCTGTTTCTTATGAGCCAAAGTACTTTTAACTTCCTTACTATTCTCTTAACTTAGCAGCTATGAATAGAGACTTGCATCATCATAGGGATTCTTATGAAAAAGGAGAGCTTTTATTAGAAAATACTGCTTCTAATCCTTTTGAACAATTTTCACTGTGGTTTCAGGAGGCCGAAAATGAATCTAGCATAAAAGAAGCAAATGCCATGACACTGGCAACTTTGGGTGAAGACGGTTTCCCAAAGTCGCGAGTAGTACTTCTTAAGGCCTTTTCAAAAGAGGGTTTTGTGTTTTACACAAACTACAATAGTGAAAAAGGTAAAAGTATTACAGCACATCCTAAGGTGGGACTTTCTTTTTTCTGGCCGGCTTTAGAGCGTCAGGTCATTATTAAAGGCACCGTAACTAAACTAGAGACGACCTTATCTGATACTTATTTTAATGCTAGGCCTAAAGGAAGTCAGTTAGGGGCATTAGTGTCTAATCAAAGTGAGAAGACCAGTCGTGAGGCTTTAGAAAAACGAATGACAACATTTCTAGAGGAATACAAGAATAAAGATATAGAACGACCAAAGCATTGGGGAGGCTATACTGTAAGCCCTAATTTTGTTGAATTTTGGCAGGGAAGACCAAGTAGATTACACGATAGAATTTGTTACGAATTGAAGGATAATAATTGGATTAAAAATAGATTGGCTCCGTAATTATGAAGACATTATACCTTGTAAGACATGCTAAATCAAGTTGGAAATTTGATGTTCAAGATCATCAGCGCCCACTTAATGAAAGAGGATTGAGAGATGCGTCTAGAGTAGCAGAAAAAGCATCCCAGAGTTTGCCTAAACCGGATCTAGCAATGAGTAGTGATGCTATACGGGCAAAAACTACAGCCTTATTTTTTATAAAGGCTTTTGGGATTCCAGAAAATGAATTGGTTCTTGAACACAAGCTTTATGATTTTTCTGGTAATGATGTGCTTCAGGTAATTCGTACTTGCCCAGATACAGTTGATACACTTATGGTTTTTGGGCATAATAATGCAATAACCACTATCGTAAATGTTTTTGGGAGCAAGCTAATGGATAATGTCCCAACCTGTGCTTGTATCGCTATTACATTCGATACCGATCAATGGAAAGATATTAATGAAGGAGAAACTATATTTACCTGCATACCCAAAGAATTATAAGAATGACCAATACACAAGAGAATAAATATATAAACAGAGAATTAAGTTGGCTTCAATTTAATGGACGTGTACTTCAAGAAGCTTCAGACGAAAGTGTGCCACTTATTGAACGCCTGCGATTCTTAGGAATATTCTCTAATAACCTAGATGAATTCTTTAGAGTGCGTTACGCAACTGTACGTCGGATAGTTGAAGCCGGTAAAAAGGGTAGAAAGGCTTTGGGTGTATTTACAGCACAAGAACTTCTAGAAAAAATAACAGAAATTGTAATTGAATTGCAATCACAAAGCTTTGAGATTCTTAATGATATCATGAAACGTCTAGAAAAAGAAGATATTCATGTTATTACGGAGTCTCAAATAGAAGAGGAATCACATAAGGAATTTATTAAAGATTTCTTTACAGAAAGAGTTAGTCCAGCCCTAGAGACGATTATTCTAAGAGATGATATTGAACTGCCAAGAATTGAGGACTTAGATGCCTATTTAATGATTAAGATGGATATCGTACATCAAGAGAAACCTCTTTATGCGTTACTTGAAATACCGAGTACCATAGATAGATTTGTAGTTTTACCTAAAATAGGAGATAGTGATTATATAATTATGCTAGATGATATCATCCGATATCACTTGAATACCATCTTCAATATTTTTGATTATAGCACTATTTCTGCGCATATGATAAAAATAACGCGAGATGCAGAGTTGGATATGGAATCTGATTTAGGAAAGAGTTTTATTGAGAAATTATCTAAATCAGTAAAGGAAAGAAAAGATGGAGAGCCTGTTCGTTTTGTCTATGATAAGGATATAGAGCAAGGCACTTTAGATTATTTATTGAAACGTTTGGGTGTAGAAAATAGCGATAGTATTATCCCTGGTGGCCGTTATCATAACCGTAAGGATTATATGGGATTCCCGAGTCTGGGAAGAAGTAACATGCTCTATAAGAAAGAGAAGCCTTTACCTATTCAAGGAATAAGTTTAGAGTGCAGCATGTTTGAAAAAGTAGCACAAAAAGATTATCTACAATATACACCTTACCATACGTTTGCCTATACTATAAAATTCTTAAGAGAGGCCGCATTAGATCCTCAGGTAACCTCTATCAAAATAACTATATATAGACTTGCGAGTACATCACATATTGCAAGTGCCCTTATTAATGCCGCACAAAATGGAAAAGATGTAACTGTACAGATAGAATTGAGAGCGCGTTTTGATGAAGCTTCAAATATGATGTATGCCAAGAAAATGGAAGATCAAGGGGTCAAATTAATTTTTGGTGTTCCAGGGCTTAAAGTACATAGTAAAATTTGTGTGATTGAGCGTTTGGAAGATGATAAAATAAAACGTTATGGCTTTATAAGTACTGGTAATTTTAATCATAAAACAGCACATATTTATACGGATTATACCTTGTTTACTGCCAATCAACAAATATTAAAAGACGTATCAAAGCTCTTTAACTTCTTTGATACTAATTATATAGTTAATAAGTATAAACATCTTGTGGTTTCACCACATTACTCAAGATTAACTTTGAATAGGCTTATTAAAGAACAAATAGAAAATGTTGAAGCAGGTGGTGATGGTTATATTTTTCTTAAACTAAATAGTATTTCTAATTATGATATTATAGACAAGTTATACGAAGCTAGTCAAGCTGGAGTGAAAATTGAAATGATTGTGAGGGGAATCTGCTGTTTAATTCCCGGAGTAAAAGGTTTAAGTGAAAACATTCAAGTGAAAAGTATCATTGATAAATACCTAGAACATCCACGGGTGTATGTTTTTGGAAAGGGCAATGACAGTAAAGTATTTATCTCATCTTCTGATTGGATGTCTAGAAATTTAGATAATAGAGTAGAGGTTAGTTGCCCTATTTATGATGAAGATGTAAAGGCAGAGATTTTAGAAACCCTAGAAATTTGCTGGAATGACAATGTAAAATCTCGTGTTATTAATCAGCAGCAGGATAATGCTTATTATATTCCTTCTAAGCAGGAGCAGAGCCTACGTTCTCAGTTTGCAACCTATGCGTATTATACAGATAAGAAAGAGGCCTAGAGTAGTATCTGGAAGTTACCCATGCATTGTATTAGAGACACTCAATTCTTTCATGATACTCGCCTCATAGTCTAACAATTCTTGCCACTTTTTATCTACAATTTCACGATCACCATATTGCCGAGCAAACTTGAGAAACATAGTATAATGTCCAGCCTCACTTATCATTAATTTGCGATAAAACCGAACCAGTTTTTTATCTTCTAATTCTTCTGAAAGTAATCTAAAGCGTTCACAACTACGCGCTTCTACCAATGCTGCTACTAGAAGCCTATTGATTAAACTCTCTAAACGACTACCCCCTTTCGGGAAGTAAAAACGCAGTTTATTTACATATACATCCTTGCGTTCTCGGCCAAGAGTTAACCCACGCTCTTTCATTAAATCGTGTACCATGGTAAAATGACTCATTTCTTCTTGAGCCAGGTCACTCATTTCTGATACAAGCTCTGTATATTCTGGGAATCCAATAATAAATGAGATAGCTGCAGATGCGGCTTTTTGCTCACAATAGGCGTGATCTGTAAGAATATCTTCAATATTTTTTGCTACAATATTTACCCATCTTGGATCAGTAGGTAATTTGAGATGGAGCATTTGTATAGGTTCTTTCTCTTCCATAACTATAGTTCTAAATCAAAGGTCTTCTTAAGCAGTTCAATATCTGGATTCTGACCTTTGAGCTTATCGTATTTTTCTTGCGGTGTATATGCGTATTTGCGCTGTGCTTCTTCATTAACCTTAATATCAAGAACGATATCATAATTATTAAGTGTACGTTTTAAAAAATCCAATAAGGGCCCTTGGGCTCTTTCTACTTCTACCTTCATTGTTTCATTAGGAAATTGCAGTTGTATGCTCGTTCCATCTAAAATAGGCGTATCTGCACCAAGGTTAGAAGCGATAATACGTTCTCCCTGCTGGATTAACTTACTTACATATTCCTGCCAGGCAGCCTGCATTGCTATTTCAGTAAAGGGTTCTGTAGGTAGATTGGTAACATCTACTTTTTTGTCTGCCAGCTTCTCTTGTAATTCTTTCTTTTTACGTAAACCTTTTATCGACAATCCAGAAACTCTTTCTTTATTTATGTTAAGACTGGGAGGATCTACTTCTTCCTGTAATTTTGGAACTGTAATATCAGGCTGTGCCACCTTTTCCTCAGTGATGTGAGGTGTAGTAGGTGTTTCTTCTACTATTTCTGTTGCAATAGAAGCGGTATTAGTTTGTGGTAATTGCTCAACTTCCTGATTGACAAAGGTTTCAGGTGATTGTTGTTCAATTACTTGGATAAGGGCTTTAGTTACCGCTGTTTCTGATGCAGAAGGTGTATTGACGACTCTTTCTTGTCCCTGGTAGTGGGCAGGAGGTACTATGAAGTGCTTATCGTTTTTTTTTTCTCCATCAAAAGTGATAGAGGCAAGTTGCATTAAGCATAGCTCCACGAGTAGGCGCTGGTTGCGACTGGTTTTATATTTTAAATCACAATCGTTTGCCATCTCTGTAGCTTTAAGCAATAAGGACATTTCGGATTTTTGTGATTGCTCGTAATATTTTTTCTTGGCAGCATCGCCTACTTCTAATAAGTGAATTGTAGCTGGTGTTTTACAAACCATAAGGTCTCTAAAATGTGATGCCAAACCTGCAATAAAATGATGGCCGTCAAAACCTCTTGTCAATATATCATTATAGAGTAGCAGTAGTTCTGGAATATTATTGCCTAGTATATAATCTGTTGCGATAAAATAGGTGTCGTAATCGAGAACATTTAAGTTTTCGGTTACGGCTTTACGTGTAAGGGTGTTCCCACTAAAACTTACGACCCTATCAAAAATAGATAAGGCATCACGCATCGCGCCGTCTGCTTTTTGAGCAATGATATGCAAGGCATCCTCATCTGCCTGAACGCCCTGCTCGTTAGCAATGCTCACCAAATGTTTTCTGGCATCTGTAACAGAGATTCTTTTAAAGTCAAAAATCTGACATCTAGAAAGAATGGTAGGGATAATTTTATGCTTCTCTGTAGTGGCAAGGATAAAAATAGCGTGCTTAGGTGGCTCTTCTAAGGTTTTTAAAAAGGCATTAAAAGCAGATGAAGACAGCATATGCACTTCATCAATAATATACACCTTATAGGCCCCTACTTGAGGTGGGATACGCACCTGGTCTATAAGACTTCTAATATCGTCTACAGAATTGTTAGAAGCGGCATCGAGTTCAAAAATATTAAAAGCAAAATCCTCATCAGGTTTTGTTTCTGCCGTCGTGTTGATGCGTTTGGCAAGAATGCGCGCACAACTTGTTTTACCTACACCACGAGGGCCACAAAATAAAAGGGCTTGCGCCAGGTGATTATTTGCAATAGCATTCTTTAAAGTATTGGTAATAGCCTGCTGTCCCACAACGTCTTTAAACGTTTGAGGGCGGTATTTACGGGCTGATACTATAAAATGCTCCATCAAGACAAATATAAAAATGATGCCTTAAATATGAGTCTCATACCTACTCAAATCTCACTTATTTATCAACAGTGAGCGCAGCGATTTGTTTTTCGATAGCAGCCGCACGTGCATTCAGTTTGTCACTCTCGCTTGGGTTACTTTTACTGAGTGTAAAGGCATCTTCTAATACCTTTTTATGCTCTTCTTGCAGTTTGATGAGCGGAGACTTTTTCTTGAATAATTCAAACATTGGTTTTTTTATCAAAAAAGTGTAAATGTGTTGTTTAAGCTTTCGCGAAAGCGTAAAATCTTTAATAAACTACAGCTCATCCCAAAGAAATTACAATTGAGTAATTCAAAGTTTAAAAGTTGCCCCTTTTACTTGACTTTTACACTGTAATTAAAAATCAATCAATTATGGAAACATCACAAACGTATAGGTACGAAAGAGCAAAGGCTCAAGTCAAAGAGCTTAAAGAGTTTTACTCTCACCTTATTATTTATTGCTTAATGGTGGTCGTATTTTTTATAATTAATTACTATACTACGCCATTTCCTTGGGCCATTTTCCCAACAGTAGGATGGGGTATAGGTGTTTTTAGTCACGCTTTTCACGTATTTAGATGGAATCCTTTTTTTGGAAGAGATTGGGAGAAGCGCAAGATTGAAGAAATTATTAATAAAGACAAATTTTAAAAATAAGCACTATGGAAACAAATCAAGATAAATATGCACGTGCGGCTGCGAGAGTAGATGCCATTAGAAATTTTTATTGGAAAGTAACAAAACTGCTCGTTTTTATTTTAAGTTTACTAGTCTTCCACTATTTTATATATGAATTGAGAGGAGTCTGGTTTATATGGATTATTGGATTCGTAAGTATTGGACTAGTGGCAGAAGGGGCTAAACTTTTTGGATTAAATCTTATCTTCGGAAAGGATTGGGAACGCAGAAAGATAGAGGCAGAAATGCTTAAAGAAGATTCAAACAGTATAAGATTTTAGAATATGGATCAAAATAAATACGAACGTGCTAAAAAGCAGATAGAAAACGAAAAAGGCTGGTATACGCATTTGTTTATCTATTTAACCATAAATCTTTTACTTCAATTATTTTATGGAGGTGTTTTTGACTCTGGAAGTTTTACACAACACTTTCCTTGGTGGGTGCGATTAACAACACCTTTTTTTTGGGGGCTTTCTTTGTTAGGACATTGGTTATACGGCTTTCAAGGATGGCGAATCACAAAACCTTTTAAAAAATGGGAAGAGCGCAAAATTAAGGAGTACCTGGATAAAGAAGAAAAGGAGTTTAAAGATATTTTTGATGCAGAATAATCTCACAACCACAAAAAAAACAATAATTGTAACTTTGAGTAACTACTAATTGATAACGATGAATGTACTAATTATAGAAGATGAAAAACCCTCTGCAAGACGCCTGCAACGTATGCTTGCTGCGCTTGATGTAGAGGTGCAAGTGATGTTACATTCTGTAGAGGATGCTATAGAGTGGTTTCAGCACAATGAGCATCCTGATCTTATTTTTCTGGATATTCAATTATCAGATGGCTTGTCTTTTGAAATTTTTGATGCTGTAACTGTAAAAAGTGCCATCATATTTACCACGGCTTATGATGAGTATGCGTTACAAGCTTTTAAATTGAATAGTATAGACTACCTATTAAAACCTATAGATGACGAAGATTTAGAAAAAGCAGTATCTAAATATAAAGAGCGCATCCCTAAGCAGCAGGATGTCTCACTAAACTTTGAAGATATTAAAAAACTCTTAGGAGCCACTCCTATTGAACGTGAGTATAAAAAACGTTTTACAACTAAGATTGGTCAACATATCAAAATGATTTCTGTAGATGAAATTGAGTGTTTTTATAGCGAAAACAAAGGCACCTATGCCGCAACTATTGAGAAAAGGAATTACTTGCTGGATACTACTTTAGAACATTTAGAAGACCAACTGGAACCACAAACTTTCTTTAGAGTGAGCAGAAAACATTATGTTAATATTCATGCGATTAAGGATATTGTATCCTATTCTAATTCTAGGTTACAGATTAAACTCAATAACTGGAATGAGCAAGAAATTATTGTGAGTCGTGAGCGGGTAAAGGATTTCAAGACCTGGATAGAGTAGAGCTAATCTTCTTTATTCTCATTAAACGCACTGGGTAACAATTGCGGAATAAATTTGACCAGTAGTGGCATTAAGATACCACCGCCTGGGAGTAAAAATATAGCGAGTGAGGGTACGGACTTACATATATCCAATAGTTGGGTTCGTACGATTTTCTTTTCGGTTTTAGTGAGGTCTCTTATGGCAGACTGACTAAGGAGCACAGCCAGTTCTTTGCTTTGAGCAATTTCCTTAATGAACCTTTTCTTATTGCGTAGTACAAGGGTACTTACCGTTTTTGTGGTTTGATTATAGAAATGCTGTATGGGATTGCTATACTTTAAATAAGAGATGTCATCTTTATGATGTTCTATAAATGTTAAGATGCCTTTTAATGCACCATCTCTTTCATCA
>JALZVV010000027.1 GCA_023299935.1 Dokdonia sp. | reverse complement strand
AGCAGAGAAGTCATATACTAGTGTTTCCCACTCACCTACTGTTGTCGTGTTTACATCTAGCTCTATTCCTGCAGAGTTATCTGCATTCTCTAATCTCATTCGAACAGGAATATCTGCTTTAGGTGACCATGTTTGCATGGCAATAGCACCTAAATCATCTGTAAATCCAATGGGTGCGTCTAGGTTTAAAAACGTTCCCGCAAAGAATTGCGCTCCTTCTGTTTTGATAGTTCTCATAACAGTAGCACTTGTATTCTCTCCAGAAACATCTGGATTAACCTCGATAGCAGAGTCTGCTCCTTCAAAACCTAAAAAGTCATAAACTGATGCATCTAATTCAAAATCTACAGGTAGCTCTACAGTATTCATTCCACCTGTTGAAGTAGTATTGTTGTGTAAGTATATATTGTCTAAGAAAACGGTTCTTGCACCGCCATCTGCTCCAGCCACAGTAAGTACAAATTGTCTTAACGCATCACGTTGCTGAACTCCTGGGTTAGTTCCAAAATCAAAATCTGTAAGCGGAACATCAATTGAAATCCACTCTCCAAAAGTACCAACAGGATTTGTTAACCCAAAACTAGAAGTCTCCCCCATATCACCTACATGATTTGAAAGAATCGGGTTAATAACCAATCCGGTAGACAAGTCAGTTTGTATCCATAAATCCATATGGAAGTGAGTCATAGCTGTATTATCTACAAGTGCTGCCCAATCTAATAATAGGAATCCTGGATCTGGTTGTACAAATCCAATTCGCTGAGCATTGTCACCAGCAATATCAATTTCTGTAATATCTAATGTTCCAACATTAAATGCTCCGAATGTTACATTAGGTTGATCTGTGTATGCATCACTGTAGATTGAGAAAACAGCATCTGCATCTCTTGCAGGAGGCGTTGGAGCAGCCACCATAGGCATATCTCCACCACCGCCAGTTTCTGGACCTTCTAAAACAACATTATCTATTACAACAACACCTACTTCTGCTCCCATATCAAAAAGCACCCTACTATTTGCTAATCCAAAAGTAGCAGTAAAAGTGAGTTCAAAGTTTTGAATGGTTTCTGTAAGTGTAACTGTTTCTATGTCTGCCGTAAAGGGACCTTCATTAAGTCCAATTCCAGCAATTATAGTTCTTGATTCACCAGCACCTGTAGCTGCGTCAAACGAAAGGATATAGGTTTCGCCAATAACTATCTCAACACCCTGGCTAAGATTTACGGCAAAAGCATCCCCAGCAGTTTCAACATTTGCAAAGTTAAAACTGTTTCCCCCATCTGTTTGAACATTGAAGGCATTGCCAAACCAATCGACCATTCCGGCTTCAAAATCTCCATTACTCAATAAATTTTGAGCATTCATACTAAAAGCAGTTAAGACTACTACTAGTATTTGAATTGTAATTCTTCTCATAGTTTCTATTTATTTATTAATACTTTAAAAGCCTCACTATTCTATTGAAATAGCAAACCATAGCGCTCTTTTTTAGGAATAATCAAATATAATATGAGAAAATTATCAAATCCTTAATTTAACCCTATACAAAAAGCATACAATGTAATTTTTAACAAAAACGTTTAAGTTTTTGCATAACACCATAGGTTATATATGCTACAAATAGTAATTTTAGAGAAGCAGACTTAAACAAAATCTGAGATTTATTAATAAAAAACAGTCTGTGTTGTAGTAATGATGTATATGAAATAGCTCCTGATGTACCTACTATAGGTTTATGAAGTAGTCATTTAGGTTAATATCCCTAGATATCTCTAACTTCTTTCTTAATCTGTAGCGTTTAATTTCAACACTTCGTGAGGAGATGTTAAGTAAAGGAGCAATTTCTTTAGATGACATGTTTAGTCGTAAATACACACAAAGCTTTAAATCATTTGCTGTTAAAGAAGGATGTAAATCTTTAACTTTTCTAAAAAAGTCCTTATCAGCATGATTAAAAGCTTTTTCAAAGAAATTCCAATCTTCTTCATTTTCTAAAGTTGTGTCTACGATTTTAATAATATCGTTTATATCATCAACTCTTTCCGCTTTGAGTAGGGCATTTTTAATGGTATTTAGTGTCTTATTTTTATTTACCATATTCATTGTAGATACAGCTAATTCTCTATTTCTGGCATCAATATCCTGCTTAAGGTTTGCATTATTTAATTCAATAATTTGTTTTTCATTCTCTAGCGTTGTAAGGGCTAAATCGCGCTTTGTACGCTCTAAGACCAATTCCTGCTGGCGCTTATAATATCTTTTATAAAAATAATTTAGGGCGGTAAATAATAGTATTGTAAGAATAACATATACCACAATCGCAAGATTAGATATATACCAAGGTCTATGTATTGTAAAGGAATAGCTCGCTTGATTTAACGTCTCACGATCGCCAACAATACCTTTTACCTCAAAAGTATATTCCCCATGTGGCAAATTCTCAAAACTCACTGATGCATCTGTAGCCCAACCACTCCATTTATCATAAAATCCATTCAATTTATAGGCATATTGAGTCGTTAAAAATTTGTCAAATTCTGGAACACTATATGCAAAGGATAAATTATTTTGTCTCGACTCAAAATCACCTTCTACATCCATAGCAACAGTTTGCGATAAACCTCCTAAGTCATTGCGACTAATCTCATTCAATCTAATGTTATAATCCTGTTTAGAATTAGCTCCAGTATCGACCAGAATATAACCACTGGAGGTTCCTAGTAGGTATTCGCTTTCGCGAAAGCGAACAAAAATTTCGTAACCCGCTACAGTATTTCTATAGGCTATTGGAAACGGAATAGAACTCGCTCCATAGGAGCCGTCCAATTTATCCTGTGTAATACTAATTAATTCATTATTCGTGAAAGCCCATAGCCTATCGCTATCTTCTACAAGTTTTGCTGTTACAAAATTTTCATTAGTAAAAATTGTACTTAACTCTTTTTCCTGAGTGAATTTATTTTCTGAGTTATCATACTTGAATATTCCATTTTTAGTAGCATAAAATATCGCATCTCTGAGCCTAGCCAAACTGGAGTGTTCTGAGGTGCTAATACTTTCATGTTTAAAAACCTTTATTGCATTTTGAAAATCTTGATCTAAACTCAACTCATATACACCTTTGTATTCATGACTTACCAAAACCGTATTCTCATTAGGTATTTCAAAATGTTTAGAGGAAATGTCAAAATTGGAAACTTTATTACGCAATTGCCAGCGCTCTCCTAGTTTTTCTAGCACATACAACCCATCAAAATTACCTTGTAATAGAAGATCTTCCTGTCCAGGTATCTTCTTAATATCCCAGGTCCCGTCTATGTGAGCAATTCGATCTGCAGTTTTTCCACTAATGATATAGGTTCCTGTATTATGACCACAAAAAAGCGTATTATCAATAATACTTAAGTCCCAGACCTGCCCTTCAATACCGACCATACGAACGAACTGTTCCTCTGAGTTCTCTAGTTTATAAAAAAGTCCTTGATTTGTGCCTACATATACATAACCATGAGCAACCGCCGCGGCATATATAGTACCTAATTCTCCATCTGTATCAATATATTGATTAAACTGGCTATGACTATTTACGCAGTCTATACCAGCATCAAGTCCTATCCATAAGTTCTGATCTTGATCCTCAAATAATGCTAAGGCCGTGTTATTATTAAGTCCGTTATCCTTCTTTATTTGATAGGTCAAATCACCCGTCTCAGAAAATTGAACAATTCCGTTTTCTATAGTCCCTAAAACTAATGAACCATTGATTCGTCTTATGGCACTATACACATTAATATCCTCTAACCACGAATTAGCCAATTTATCCCATAGTCTCGTCGTATCTCTGTCAAAAATATAAATACCCTTAGTTGCTGTAACACCCATCAATTTTCCTTTAAAATCAAAGACGTTAATAACGCTATGATCCTTGAAAATTTGATTGTCATTATAAAGAATAGCCTTTCCATTAGCGATAGAATAAATCCCTTTTCCTCTTACTTGAAAAAACAATTCATCCTCAACTAAATATAGGCGTACGACCTGTCCTGATGGATTAATTGTTTGAATGGTATTTTTCTCACTGTCATAGATATAAATGTTATCTAAAGACTGAAAAATCACATATTGTCTATAGGCTTCTATATTCCATATATGTTCATCTTCTACCATCTCCAGCTTTTTATCTTGGACAATAGAATGGTATACTAATTTTCCTGTGACCTCTTCTTTCCACACTCCAAAATCTTTATACGCACCAGTATATATTTTGTCTTTTACGGCTTTAACCGCTCTCATAATGGTCGCATTAGGAGAAGGATATAGTTGCCATTGCGAACCATTAAAAGATAATAGCCCTCTATTATTTGCTACATAGATCGTTTTATCCTGAGCTTGACTAAGCATCCAATTTTGATTGTCGGCAAGATAAACGTGAGGTGGATAATTTATTACTGGGGGATGCTCCTGTCCCCTTACAATAAAACTGGTTGTTACAATAAATAACAGCTTTAATAAAACCTTAACCATATTATCTTTATTCTAAAGAACAGTATTAGACTCAAAAAAAACACTGAAGCTTCGTTTAAATTTCCACTACAATATTAAGTCAACAAATCATTATCTGTTTAAAATAATATACGTTATTTACTATAACAGTACACTTTAACAGTCTCGATTAACTATACAAGATTCAATATCGCCTCAACATTAATACAACATTAATACAAAAACTTACCTTATCCAACTTTCTATTCTAAAAAGTTTGTTTAATCTTTAAGCTAGAAAAAGGTCATATTCACAATAATGCAAAACAAAATCAATAATTTGATAATTATCAAGCACTACAATTAAGAATTGTATAGTTTTTGTGTAATTCCCTTAACATTTATTCCCGTTTCTTAGCAATATCTTTAAGGAGTATTTAAACAACATCTTCACTGATGTATTATACGTATTGATTTAATCCAACATTAAATATCAAATCTATTATGAAACAATTGTTTTCACTAATATGGCTACTTTGTATTGCAAGCACAGTACTATCTCAAGGAAATAAGGTCTCTATTTCCAACGATGATTCTGGAATGCGTTTAATTGTAGACGGTCAAGAATTAATGATTAATGGCATGAATTGGGGATATGTCCCTAGAGGAACAACAGTGGCCACTACTTCCTATCAATTTTGGAATGAGTCAGATGATATAATAAAAGCCGCTTTGGATGGAGAAATGCCATTACTTAAAAATATGGGTGTGAATGCCATAAGACAATATACTGGTGTAAAACCTAAATGGGTAAAGTATATATATGAAACCTACGGGATCTATACAATGCTTAATCATTCTTTTGGAAGGTATGGTCTTACAATTAATGGCGCTTGGCAACCAAACACAGATTATGCTGATCCTCGTGTGAGGGAGTTATTATTAAAGGAAACCGCAACATTAGCAAGACAATTCAAGGACACGCCTGGAGTTCTAATGTTTCTTTTAGGTAATGAGAACAACTATGGTCTTTTCTGGGATGGTGCAGAAACTGAGAATATACCGGAAGAAGATAGCAGAATAAAACCAAGAGCTAGAGCAATGTATAAGCTTTTTAACGAAGCCGCTGTTGCCATGAAAAATATTGTAGATGATAAACCGGTAGCCATTTGTAATGGTGATCTTCTATTCTTAAACATCATTGCAGAAGAATGTAAGGACATTGATATATATGGAACGAATATGTACCGAGGAGTATCTTTTGGAGATGCGTTTGAAAGAGTGAAGAAAGAATACGGTAAACCATTTATGCTTACAGAGTTTGGTGCCGATGCGTTTAATGCTGTACAAAACCAGGAGGATCAGGAATCTCAAGCCTACTATATGGTGGGGAATTGGAAGGAAATATATGCAAATGCAGCTGGACTAGGAAAAGCTCAGAACTCTATAGGAGGTTTTACCTTTCAATTTAGTGATGGTTGGTGGAAATTTGGGCAAACTACCAATTTAGACATACACGATAATAATGCCTCATGGGCTAACGGTGGATATCAAAGAGATTTTAAAGAAGGGGAGAATAATATGAATGAAGAATGGTTCGGGATTTGTGCAAAAGGACCAACTAACTCAAAAGGCCTGTATACACTCTATCCTAGAGCTGCATACTATGCACTTAAGGAGGTTCACCTACTCAATCCACTCCAATTAGGGACAACTTCTCAAACCATAGAAGATCATTTTGATAAGATCACTCTTGTTGAAGCAACTCTTAAAGCTCGGGGTGATAAGGCAGCCTCTGGCGATGGGGCTGGCGGTAGCAAAATAAATTTAAGTGCTTTGCGAGCAGAATTCACAACATTTAACACTGGAGGAAAAAGTATTACTACTCCTGACAATGCAGATCCCAATGCAAATAACTTCCCTGACCAATTAGGTTTTGACACTTTAGAATCGTACTACATAGGTGTAGAAGCAAATCCTGCACCAGGCTTAAGAGCTAATGTCGTAGCAAACATCTTGGGTAATGTGCCTGGCAATCCTATTGATGAAATTTTCTTTGAAAATAGAGGGCGTCCAGTTACATTAGATTCTGATAATGGAGACGTGCAATTAGTTGACAATAATAGAGTCCAAATATATCAAGCGGAATTTGATTGGAATACAAAATATGCAGACGTTAAAGGATTTTATAGGACGGGACATTATCATTGGGGGTATGAAGGAGACTTTTTTGGTTTATATCCAGAAGCAAATTACGGTCCCAATATAGACCTGTATAACGGGCTGGCACCATTTGGATTTGAATTTGCCGGTAAAAAAGAATTTCAAGGTTTAAAAGTTGCTTTTGGACCAGAATTATGGTGGGGAGCAAATCCTGCTGTTTTGGTTAAGTATGAGAAGCAACTGGGTAAATACAAATTTGCAGGAATATTTCACGAGGATATTGCAGACCCGGGAGTTGGTGTAACCTCTGTTGCAATCCCACAGCCCAGGACACGAAGAGCTACTGCTTATCTGCAACGTAAATTTGGAAAAATTGATGTCGAGGCTGGAGGAATATGGGGTGGATCACCACTTAATGGCAGACTATACCAAATTGTAAGAGATGACCTTAATGGCAATACACAAGTACTAACCAATCAGATAGACTCAGAGGATAACTGGGGAGGAAAATTAAAGGTAAAATATACGGGAGGGAAATTTAATTGGTATGCGCAAGGAGCAGCACAAGGGCTTGTTGCCTTTGGAGGGGCAGATGCGACAAAGACATTTACTGGCTGGCGTTTAAAAGACAGTGGTAGTGGTAATCAATATAATTTCTTAACTGGATTTACCTATACCGTCGGAAACCTTCAGATAGCGCCTAATTTTTTATGGCAAGAACCTATTGTAGATGCTATTCCTCAAGGATCTCCGGCTCCGGCCCGATCAAGAAACATTATCGATGACCCATTTGTAGTTCGAGCAAATAGAAAAACAACCGCAGGCGAAATTTTATTTACCTATGATCCAACTCCGGGCTCTTGGTTTTACGAATGGGATAATGACCGAGCAGAAGATGCAAAATTTGCTGCTAACTTAGGTTTTGTTTTTCGTAGTCTTCCTACCACTCAAGATGCCGGTATTGGTTTCTTTGGGAATAGTCGCGTTCCTGTAGCATTTGCTTCTGCCCCTGCTGCACAAGATCTCTGGGAAGTACACGGTAGAATTGTATCTAAACCTTCAAGAAATTTTGGTTTTATTGCTAACTTTTATGGAGGAAATGGTCAAGCAAGAGGTAGTGATGAACGCGTTATTAATAGATATGGTACAGACCTAAGAGTTATTTATAATAAAGTGAAACTGACTTCTGAGGTTAAAGTTGACGACTGGGGACCCTTTGATTTTCATAGAGATTTTAACCTAACTTTCCCATTGCAGTTTAAATTAGATTTATCGACAACTGTTGGTAAACCAGATTGGTTTATTTTGCCTAATACAAGATTAGGAATACGTTATACTTGGAGATCTTTAGACAATTTCTCACCTAGATTCGAATTTCAAGATCCCATTGATCAAGGGTTTCCAAATGGAAACGAATGGGAAATAAGAACATATTTACACATTAACATTGGAAAATAATAGCGTAATGAAAAATTTATTTATAACAAGAAAATTAAGCTTTGTCGCAGTCATTTGTGCATTAACATTCCTCAATGGATGCCAGCCAGATGACGAAGATTTACAGGAAGCAACCTTCCCTAATATTGCAGATATTTTTACTGATGTACCCGTAAATCTTACCGACCAATTTTTTGTCTCTTTTGACCCAAACGCTGGAGCTAATACTAATGGATTTGGAACCGACAACAATATTGCTTTTGAAGGCAATACATCTATCAGGATTGATGTGCCTAGCCCTAACGATCCTAATGGCAACTTTATAGGAGGAATATTTTTAGATCGAGGCGAAGGACGAAACTTAACATCATATAATTCCTTATCGTTTTATGCGTTGAGTTCTACAACAGCCACAATAACAGTAGGGTTCGGAACAGATTTTGAAACCGATTCTTTTGCAGTTTCAACCGATATCGAATTACGTACCGGTTGGAATAAATACGTTATTCCAGTGCCTAATGCAAATAGATTAGTACAAGAACGAGGAATGTTTTTATTTGCTGCTGGATCAGGAAGTACAAATGGTTTTGGGTATACCTTCTGGCTTGACGAAATGCGTTTTGAAGATTCAAATTTTGTATCACAAAATGGGTCATTAATACAAGGGGGTCAAAATCAAGTAACTGCTGCAAATGCAGGAAGCACAATCACGATTTCAGATACGCTCTCAGAATTTAACGTAACAGACGTTACTGCAAATAACTCTCAACTAATCACATTAAATACAGCTCCTGGATATTTTGATTACACTTCCAGTAATGAGGCTGTTGCAACCGTAGATGAGCTTGGAGTCGTATCAATATTAAGTGACCAAGGCTCTGCTGTAATTACTGCATCACTGGACGGTATTACTGCTCTGGGATCTATCACTATAATGGAGGCAGATGGTTCAGACAATGTAGATGATTCTGGTAATTCACAAGTAATGCTGCCTCTAGGCTTTGAGTCTTCAACACTAGCGTATAATCCTGTGGAATTTGGAGGAGCACCTTCGGCGGTAGTAGCAAACCCAATGATTGGAGGACTTAACAATAGCACAAATGTTTTAAGCACACAAAAGGTTGTAGGATCTGAGCCTTTTGCTGGTATTATTATGGACATTGAGGTTCCTGTAGATTTTTCTGAACAACAACAGGTGAGTGCTTTGGTGTTTTCTCCAGCCGCCGGCACAACCGTTTTATTAGGTTTTGAAGACAGCAACATACCTGGCGCGCCAAGTCCTTCACAAATAGCCGTAACAGAAACAACTACTGTAGCAAATCAATGGCAAGAGCTTATTTTTGATTTTACCGGTTTAACTGATAATGCTGTAGATTATAACAGGATGGTCCTTATATATAATAACGGTACCCCAGGAGATAATTCCCTATTTTATATAGATGATATTAGACAAGTAGGAGATTCTGATGGAGGAGGTGATGATCCAAATAACCCAGATAATCTGCTTGAAAATGGAGATTTCGAACAAGGTATGGTTACCTGGTTTGGCAATGCCTTTAATGTCGTTGAAGATGGTGGTAATAGTTTTAACCAGTCAGACAATGAAATCTCAGCAAATTCATTTGATGTGAACTTAAGTCACCCTGTAGAACTTGCAGCCGGGACTACCTATACACTAAGTTTTGATGCCGCTACATCTGCGGCAGATGCAAGTAGAACTATCATTGCCGGTATTGGTCTCAATGAAGCGGATTTTGCTTCCAGTACGGAAACAGTAACTATTACTGCAGATTTGCAAAACTACACACTCACCTTAACTCCGCCCTCGGGAAGTGCGAATAGTCGAGTATTATTTGATTTAGGAGCAGATGATGGCTTACTCGTGATTGACAATGTAGTATTGACGATAGAAAGCACAACAACAGGAGGCGATGAGTTATTGACTAATGGTGATTTTGAGCAAGGTATGGTCACTTGGTTTGGAAACGCTTTTAATGTTATTGAAGATGGTGGTAATAGTTTTAACCAGTCAGATAATGAAATCTCAGCAAATTCATTTGATGTAAATTTAAGTCATCCGGTTGAGCTTACTGCTGGAGCATCGTATACGCTCAGTTTTGATGCTGGAACATCTGCCGCAGATGTTAGTAGAACTATTATTGCGGGAATTGGATTAAATGAAGGCGGTTTTGAAGCCGATATAGAAACGGTTACCATTACTTCAACTCTTCAAAATTACACGCTTACGTTGAGCCCGCCTGCTGGCAGTGCAAATAGTCGCGTGTTATTTGACCTAGGTTCAGATGATGGCGTATTAGTAATTGACAATGTCTCCTTAGTCCTAAATTAGGGTTAATAAAAAAGAATAATTTAAAAAAAAAGAAAATGAATTTGAAAAACAAAATAGTAAAGAACTCCCTCTACGCATTTGCTATATGCCTAGTCTGGAGTTGTGCAGATGACGAAAGAACAAATATTGGTATTCCGGAAGCAAACCTAAGGCTAGTCTTTGAAGATGAATTTAATGGTGAGTCAGGACAGTCCATTAATACAGATATCTGGAATTTTGATATTGGAAATGGTGAAAACGGTTGGGGTAATCAAGAATCTCAATACTATACAGACCGTACGGAGAATATATCGTTAGATGGTCAAGGAAATATGGTTATCACAGCCATTAGAGAATCTTTTCAAGGTTTCAATTTTACCTCATCACGAATAAATACTAGAGAGAATTTCGATCAACAATTTGGACGTTTTGAAGCACGTATTCAAATGCCTGGAGGTCGCGGTGTGTGGCCCGCATTTTGGCTTTTAGGTGCCAATATTGAGACTGAACCAGATGATGACCCAAACACTGTTGTATGGCCTTTTTCTGGAGAGATTGATATTACCGAACAAAGAGGACAAGAACCTTTTAGAAGTCACGGTAGTATGCACGGACCAGGATACTCTGCAGGTCAAGCGCTTACTAGTTTTTTAGATTTAGAGGACAATAGATTTGACACTGGCTTTCATGTATATGCTGTAGAATGGACTCCAGAAGCTGTTGATTTCTTTATAGATGGGGAACGATTTAATAGAATAACCATAGATGATGTACCTGCAGGTGGCGATTGGGTTTTTGATGATATTGATGCTGATGGCAATGAAGGAACAGGCCAACCCTTCTTCGTATTGCTTAACGTTGCCGTAGAAGGTACATTTGTTGGTTCTACATCACCATCTACGTCTTTTCCGCAGCAGATGGTTGTAGATTACGTTCGTGTGTACGAAATTGAAGAATAACAAGAAGACATACTTACAAAAGTAAAATAATAGAAAACTAACTTAACGGGGCTTCTCTATAAACCTCTAAAAAAGTAATTCATAATACCGAGATGCATATTCGTACTCGGCATTATACCATCCCGCTAATGACAAAACAATCTATATACATAGGCAATAAAAAAGCTTGCTTTAATAAACCTGATGTGCAGGGTACAACGGTAACTATTGATGGTGAAACTTATTTTAAGATTTCCAATAGTGACGGTATGAGACCTTTTTTTATGAGTCTTATTAGTGATTCTAATCACTGGATGTTTATATCCAGCAATGGCGGTTTGTCTGCAGGGAGACAAAACTCAGATAATGCGCTTTTTCCTTATTACACAGATGATAAAATTACCGAATCCATAGATCATACAGGAAGTAAAACAATTCTAAGAGTAAGCCGAGGTGGAAATATTTACCTCTGGGAACCATTTTCTAATAGGTACCCCGGCGTTTATGACATCACTAGAAACTTATACAAAAATGTATATGGAAATAAGTTAATTTTTGAAGAAGAAAATAAAGACCTTGATCTTACATATAAATACCATTGGAATACAAGTGATATCTATGGTTTTGTAAAAAAATCTGAACTCCTTAATACGGGTTCAAGCCCTCTTAATATTAGTTTATTAGATGGGCTTCAAAACATTCTTCCTTATGGCGTAGGAGAAGATTTGCAAAAAGCTAGTAGTAATCTTGTAGATGCATATAAACGTAACGAACTTCTGCTGGAATCAGGCTTAGGTGTTTTCGCGCTAAGCGCAATAATTGTTGATAAAGCAGAGCCAAGTGAAGCTTTAAAAAGTAATATTGTTTGGTCTCTAGGACTACAAAATCCTACCTATTTAGTTTCTTCAAAGCAATTAAATCACTTTAGACAGGGCGGTACTTTAGTTCAAGAAACAGACATAAAAGCAGAACGAGGGGCTTATTTTGTAGTTGCAGATGTAAGCCTAGATCCTAGTATGAAAAAGGATTGGCTTTTTGTTGCAGATTTAAATCAAAATGCCAGTGCAGTAACAGCTACTAGTCAAGCCATTGTTTCTTCTCCCAATCTAAGAGAGCTCATTGAGCTAGATATAGAGAAAGGCACGCAACATCTATTAAAACTTGCGGGAGCGTCTGATGCCATGCAATTAAGTGACAATACACTAAGAAACGCCAGGCATTTTTCAAATACCCTCTTTAATATTATGAGAGGTGGGATATTTGATAATAACTATACTATAGAAAAATGGGATTTTGATGCTTATTTAAAGAAAGCTAATACCGCAGTATATACATCCCATCAATATATAATAGAAGGCCTAGCACCGACTTTTACACTTGGCCAGTTAAAGCAAATTGCTGCTGAAAACGAAAATCAACATTTTAAGAGATTATGCTCAGAGTATATGCCTCTTAAGTTTAGTAGAAGACATGGAGATCCAAGTAGACCTTGGAATAAATTTTCTATCAATACTAGAAATGAGTTGGATGGCTCTAAAGTATTGGATTATCAAGGTAACTGGAGAGACATATTTCAGAATTGGGAAGCACTTGCCCTCTCCTATCCAGACTTTATAGAGAGTATGATTCATAAGTTCTTGAATGCAACAACTTTTGATGGGTACAACCCCTATCGTGTGACCAAAGATGGTTTTGATTGGGAGACTATAGAAGAAGATGATCCGTGGTCCTACATAGGGTATTGGGGAGATCATCAAATTATTTACTTACAAAAATTCCTAGAGATTATTGAAAATCATACTCCAGGAAGATTGGAGAGTTATTTCAATCAAAATCTATTTGTATATGCTAATGTGCCTTACAAGATTAAGAGTTATCAAGATATCCTTAAGAATCCTAAAGATACGATAGATTTTGATTTTGAACTGGATGAAATCATAAGCAAGCGTCGTGAGAAACAGGGTGTTGATGGGGCACTACTTAGAGATACTACTGGTATAATTCACAACGTAAATTTCATAGAAAAAATCTTAGCTACCGTACTTGCAAAAGTGTCTAATTTTATTCCTGAAGCTGGTATATGGCTCAATACACAACGTCCAGAATGGAATGATGCCAATAATGCTTTAGTAGGCAATGGCGTTTCTATGGTAACCCTTTACTATTTAAGAAGATTTTTAAAGTTTTTTGGGACTACTTTAGAAAATAGTAGCCTCACTGAAACTAAAGTTTCTAAGGAATTGCATAGCTTTTTCTCAAGTGTTGTAGAGACCTTAGATATCCATAAAAATACTTTGGACGGGAGCATTTCTGACAAGGATAGAAAGTCTATTCTAGATGGCTTGGGATTAGCCGGAAGTGCTTTTAGAAATACCATCTATACCCAGGAATTCTCTGGAGAAAAAAATAATTTATCGCTCTTGGAAATTAGTTCTTTTGTGCAAACCACATTAGCCTATATCGACCATACTATAGATGCTAACCAAAGAGAAGACAAGCTCTACCACGCTTATAATTTAATGACCCTAAGTTCAGATACTGAGGTAGCGATAAGCTATTTAGATGAAATGCTTGAAGGTCAAGTAAGTGTTTTAAGTTCTGGTTATTTAAGTCCTAAAGAAAACCTTGCGGTACTCGATGCACTTAAGAGTAGTGCATTATTTAGAGAAGATCAGTACAGTTATATTTTATACCCCAATAAGAATCTGCCTAAATTTTTAGAGAAGAATACAATTCCTAAAAAAACAGTTTTAGGCTCTTCATTATTTCAAGAGCTTCTTAACCAAGGAGATACTCGCATTATAGAAAAAGATAGCAAAGGAAAGTATCACTTTAATGGCAATTTTAATAATGCTACAAAGTTAAATGACGCCTTAGATCATTTAAGTGATTCTGGATATAACGAACATATCAAAAAAGAAAGACAATACATATTAGATACCTATGAACAAGTCTTTAATCACAAAGCCTTTACGGGAAGATCAGGCACCTTTTATGGATATGAAGGATTAGGGTCTATCTACTGGCATATGGTTTCCAAGCTATTATTAGCTGTTCAAGAATGTTGCCTTCAGGCAATAAATCAAGGTGCAAGCGATGAGGTTGTTGGAAAACTCTTGGAACACTATTACGAAATTAATGCAGGTATTGGTGTCCAGAAATCTCCAGAATTATATGGAGCTTTCCCTACCGATCCCTACAGTCATACACCAGGAGGAAAAGGAGCCCAACAGCCAGGAATGACAGGTCAAGTAAAAGAAGACATTTTAAGTAGGTTTGGAGAATTAGGCGTTTTTGTTAAGGAAGGGAGTTTACAGTTCTCACCAGATATGCTTAGAAAATCAGAGTTTCTAACGAGCCCACAAGAATTTGCCTATGTGGACCTAAGCGGAAAAACACAACAAACAAACTTAGAAGTAAATTCCTTAGGCTTCACCTACTGCCAGGTGCCTGTTATTTATAAAATGGGTTCTAGTGCTAGTATTCGGGTGAATTATCAAGATGGCACGGCTAAGGATTTTACAGGAAAAACTATAGATAAAGAAACAAGTAGAGCACTCTTTCATCGTGAGGGAGTGATAAAAGACCTACAAATTACTATAGATGAGAGTATATTAAAATAAGTCCGCTTTCGCGAAAGCGGACTCAAACAAAAATCAATTTCGGGGATCCGAAAAAATAATAATATGAAACAATTACGGTATTTTATATATTGGATGCTTTGTATCATATTGTTTGTTGCTTGCCAAAATGATAATAAACAACCTGCAATAGGACTAACAACCAATAAAACTGTGACTGCTCAAGATATTTTAGGAAACCCAGACTATCTTGCTATCTCTTACGGAGGATATCGCAAGACCTCACGAGATGTACAACCTACACTGGAGGAGTTAAAAGAAGACCTTAAAATATTGTATGCGATGGACATACGAATTTTAAGAACCTACAATGTGCAATTAGCGCAAGCCGCTAACCTTATTAAGGCAATAAGCGAACTTAAAGAAGAAGATGCCACATTTGAAATGTATGTAATGCTTGGTGCTTGGATAGATTGCTTGAATGCTTGGACAGAGTATCCTCCGGACCACGATATTGAAAGTGCTCAAAATAGTCTAGAAATAGACAGAGCTGTATCCCTTGCTCAACAATATCCAGACATCGTAAAGATAATCGCTGTAGGTAATGAAGCTATGGTAAAATGGGCAACAGCATACTATGTTCAGCCCGATATTATCCTCAAATGGGTGAATCACCTTCAGGGTCTAAAAGTTGAAGGCAAGCTAGATAAAGACCTTTGGATAACAAGTTCAGATAACTTTGCTTCTTGGGGAGGTGGAGACCACCAATATCATGTCCCCGCACTTACAGCACTTATTAATGCTGTTGACTACCTATCTGTGCACACCTACCCTATGCACGACACGCATTATAATCCAGTTTTCTGGGGTGTTTTTGGAAATGAGAATGAAAACAACACTCTAGATAAAATTGACGCTGCCATGCAAAGGGCACAGCAGTATGCAGAACAACAGATAGATAGTGTAAAAAATTATATGCAACATATAGGTGTTATAAAACCTGTGCATATAGGCGAAACTGGTTGGGCAAGTGCAGCTCACGAATTCTATGGTGCGAATGGTTCCAAAGCCACAGATGAATATAAAGAAGCTCTCTATTATGATCTAATGAGGACATGGACTAAGGAAAAAGGCATGTCGTGCTTCTATTTTGAAGCTTTTGATGAACCCTGGAAGGATCCAGTTAATGCTGGAGGATCTGAAAATCATTTTGGCCTTTTTACGGTAGACGGCAAGGCAAAATTTGCCCTTTGGGATAAGGTGGATCAAGACGTTTTTAAGGGTTTATCAAGGGGAGGAAATCCTGTTACAAAAACACATAACGGAAATAAGGAATCACTTCTTAATGAAGTGGCTTTACCTCCCTCTAAAGGAAGAGTATCGGTAAACTAAGTAATATGAAAACAACAAAAATTGGGAGTTTTATTCTCATAGTACTAGCGATGATGGCATGCACTCAAGAACAACAACTAAAAGTGGAGGTTTACGAAACTTCTGAAAGTGGTAATAAACTAACTGCTATTGATGCCTCCTCTACTGCTGTTGACCTTATTCCTATCGTTATATCTCCCGAAAAAGAGCTGCAGACAATAACAGGATTTGGAGGAGCTTTTACAGAATCATCTGCTTATTTATTAAACAAGCTAAGTAAGAAAAATAGGGATACTATAATCCAAGCCTACTTTAGCCGTGAAGGTGCTAATTACTCGCTTAATAGAACCCATATGAACTCCTGTGATTTCTCCTTAAACAATTATTCTTATGCTCCTGTAGCAGGAGACAAAAACTTAGAGCACTTTTCTGTAAAAGAAGATATGGATGACCTCATCCCTATGATTAAAGATGCGCTGGCCGCATCTCAAGATGGATTTAAACTCTTTGCATCGCCTTGGACGGCATCACCTTGGATGAAGGATAATAAAGAATATGTGGGTGGTAAACTACTACCGGAGTATTATGATACTTGGGCATTATTTTTTTCTAAATATACAGACGCTTATGCCCAAGAAGGCATAAATCTCTGGGGATTTACCTTTGAGAATGAACCCTTAGGAAATGGGAACAATTGGGAAAGCATGCATTTTACAGCAGAAGAATCTGTAGATTTTGTAGCCAACCATTTAGGACCTCAACTCGAGAAGGATGGTAAAGGTCATCTCAAGATATTAGGATATGATCAAAACAGGGATCATCTCAAAGACTGGGTAGATGCGATGTATAAAGATGAAGTTAGTTCGAAGTATTTTGATGGAACTGCAATCCATTGGTATGCCAGTACCTTTGACTATTTTGCAGAGGAACTGCAGTATGCTCACAAGAAAGCTCCTAACAAATACTTAATAGAAACAGAAGGCTGTATAGATTCTCAAGTTCCTGTATGGAAAGATGATGCCTGGTATTGGAAAAAGGAATCTACAGACTGGGGTTGGGATTGGGCTCCAGAAGAAGACAAACACCTACATCCAAAATATGCTCCTGTAAATAGATATGCTCGAGACATTATTGGATGCTTAAATAACCGCGTAGATGGCTGGGTTGACTGGAATATGGTATTAGATACCCAAGGCGGTCCTAACTGGTTTAAAAACTGGTGTGTTGCACCCGTAATCGTAGATCCAGATAAAGACGAAGTATATTTTACACCGCTCTATTACACGATGGCACATTTTAGTAAATACATAAGACCAGAAGCAAAAGTTATTGCCACTTCTACACCCGAAGATCAAAAATTTATGGTTACAGCTGCAAAGAATCCAGACAATTCTATTGCCGTGGTCATTTTTAATGAAGAGACAAGTCCTAAAGATTATGCAATTATACTGGGAGAGCAAACTGTAAATCTGAAAATAAATGGGCAAGCCATACAAACTATAGTAATATCTAATGGTATGTAAATAATTCTGTTTTTATACAATCTGTCGCGAGTTATTAGGAAGCGTTAAAAAAAAATACCAAACAAAAAAAATAAATTTATGTCATCAGAAACTAAAATAGTACCCTTAGGTCAGAAAGTAGCCTTTGGTTTTGGAATGCTAGCCAATCAGATGTTTCCGGCCGCATTGGGAGTTTTTATTATAGTGCTGGTTCAGGATTTAGGCTTTGCAG
This sequence comes from Dokdonia sp., assembly GCA_023299935.1. Classification (GTDB taxonomy): domain Bacteria; phylum Bacteroidota; class Bacteroidia; order Flavobacteriales; family Flavobacteriaceae; genus Dokdonia. The sequence goes on along the minus strand of JALZVV010000027.1, from coordinate 22,569 downwards.
CAATTTTGTGGGGGCTGCTTCAATTTACTCCTCGTATTTTTGATGCTATTACGGATCCTATTATGGGATTTATTTCTGATAATACTAAGTCTAAATGGGGGCGTCGCAGGCAGTATGTTTTTATAGGTGGACTCATTATGGGAATTGCCTATATCGCGATGTGGCAATTGTATAAGGACAATGGCGTTGTTTTTAATTTCATCTATTTTTTCCTGTGGTCCTTAGTATTTTATTTAGGCCTTACCATTTTTAGTGTACCCTATGTTGCTATTGGATATGAAATGAGTGATGATTTTAATGAGCGTACAAAAATTATGGCTATTGCCCAGTGGATAGGGCAATGGGCTTGGGTGATTGCGCCTTGGTTTTGGGTATTCTTATATGACCCAGAATGGTTCCCTTCTGGGGCAGATGCTGGGGTAAGAGAACTGTCAATCTATGTAGCGATACCGTGCACTATTTTTGCATTGATTCCTGCTATATTTATAAAGAGTAAGTCAACCCTAAATGAGGATACATTTCTACCCATTACTTTTAGTTACATAAAGAAAAGTATCAAAAAGATTTTTAAAGATGCTTTTGAAGCATTTAAAATCCCACAGTTTAGAAAAATTGCTCTTGCTACTTTTTTAGTTTTTAATTCCTTTAATGTCATTGCTGCTTTTACACCGCTTATTATATGGCATCATATGTTTAATAGCGACCAGGCAGCTGCGGGTATCTGGCCTTCTATGCATGGTAGTATTGGTGCTCTATGCACTACATTCTTAGTCATACCTATTGTAGCATTTATGGCTAAAAAAATAGGGAAGAAAAAAACATTTATCATCTCTCAATTCATATCCATTATAGGCTATATCTTATTCTGGTTTTTATTTATAGAAGGAAAACCACATCTATTCTTATATGCTTTGCCTTTTCATTCTTTTGGTATAGGTGGCTTATTTACAATAATGATGTCTATGACCGCAGATGTTTGTGATATAGACGAACTCAATACCGGAAAACGCAGGGAAGGAATTATTGGAGCCGTGTACTGGTGGATGGTGAAAATGGGATTTGGTATTGCTGCATTATTTGGAGGTGTCATTCTAGCTATAGTAGGTTTTGATGCAGATAATGTGACCACATCATCAGTAACAGGTATTCGTTTATTTTATAGCGTATTACCTATTATTGGTGTACTCACGGCCATTTATATCATGAGTAGTTATGATTTAACAGAAGAAAAGGCCAAAGAAGTTCGTGCTGAATTAGACAGACGAAAAGCAGAAGCAAAGAGTAATTCTTAAATCAATATTCCTAAACTATGTCATACAGAGGAGAGCATAACTATTTTCAGAAAAACGATGAGTTCCTGCAGCCTAAGGCCATAGACTTTCAAGACTATACTCAAGAAAAATTAGAGGCTTTATGGCATAAGACACTACAAAAAGGTTTGCACGGCTTATGCTTTAGTATGTATGAAGAAGGTCAGAAACCGGGTAATCATATTACAGCAACTCAGGTAGAACGTCGTATTAAAATTATTAAACCGTATACAAAATGGGTGCGTTCATTTTCATGTATAGAGGGCAATGAAAACGTGCCACGTATAGCACATAAGCACGGTTTAAAAACTCTAGTAGGTGCCTGGTTGGGAAATGATTTAAAAAAGAATGAGGCCGAAATTGATGCGCTTATTGAACTTGCAAAAGAAGGCGTTGTTGATATTGCTGCGGTAGGTAATGAAGTTATGTATAGAGGTGATCTTACTGAAGAACAATTATTAGATTACATATATCTTGTAAAGGAAGCTGTGCCGCATATTACGGTGGGATATGTAGATGCCTATTATGAGTTTACCATAAAACCCAAAATAACTGAAGCTTGTGATGTCATCCTATCCAATTGTTATCCTTTTTGGGAAGGGTGTGACTTCGAAAATTCATTAACCCATATGCAGCAAATGTTTGGTCAAGCAAGGCAAGCAGCTAAAGGCAAAAAAGTAATTATTACCGAAACAGGATGGCCTAGTCAAGGCACTAATCTCAAAGGAGCATATCCATCACCAGAAAATGCAATGAAATATTTTATCAATGCCCAAGTCTGGTCAGCGCAGCAAGGCATAGAAATGTTTTACTTCTCTTCTTTTGATGAATCATGGAAAGTGGGTCCAGAAGGAGATGTAGGTGCCTATTGGGGTCTGTGGGATAAAAACGAGAAGCCTAAATTTTAGGATTCTATTAGCGACAGCCATACTCAATGCTCACAAGGCTTTAATCCTAGTATGATACATTAGGTATATCATTTTACCCTTAGTATTAACCGAATTAAATCATGTTGCTTTGCCCTCTGTGGTTCGGAATGCTTCTTTGACGGTGGTATTGATTACGCTAGATGTTATGATTGCTTTTTTATTTGGTCTTACTGATATTTCGATTACTGTACTAGGATTAGTATATCGTAAACCTTAAGAAACTAAATTGTAAAGAATATCTTTAGCACCTAATACAAAACTCATGAAAAACAGCATCATCTTACTTTTCTCATTATTGATTGGGTGTACTCCTAAGGCGGGAGAAAAGGCAAATACCGCTTTCGCGAAAGCGCAACCAGAACTAAAACCCAATAGATATAATGTAGCCTTCTTAATTATGGACGGCACCTACAATACTGAACTCACTGCGCCTTTTGATATATTTCAACATACCCAATACCGGGAAAACATCAAACAGATGAATGTATTTATGGTAGCCAATACCTTGGATCCTATTCGCACCTTTGAAGGCATTTACCTCCTACCCGATTTTGATTATACCGCGCCAGATCTACCGAAGATAGATATCCTAGTAGTTCCTAGTGCCGAGCACCATCTCGATACAGATTTAGAAGATGAAGTGATGATTAATTTTGTAAAGGAAGTAGATAAAAATGCGCTCTTTATGACCTCTCATTGTGATGGGGCTTTTGTCCTTGCAAAAGCTGGGTTATTAGATGATAAGGTATCTACTACTTTCCCTAGTGATATTGACACAATGCGAGAAACTTTTCCGGAATTAGATATTAGAAAAGAAGTTCTTTTTGTTCACGATGAAAAATACATTACTTCTGCTGGAGGAGCTAAGAGTTTTGAAGCTGCTTTATACCTTTCTGAACATTTGTATGGGGCTGAAATAGCACGAAGTCTTGCCGGAGGCTTAGTTATCGATTGGAAATTAGAAGATGTACCGCATCTTATTGTTGATTAATTACTTCTTGCGATCAATCACATAGTTTACCATAAGTTCAAGGGACGCTTTGTACTCACTGTCAGGATAGGTATTCAATAAGGCAAGTGCTTCTTGTTGAAAAGCTTTCATTTTTGAAACCGCATATTCTAAGCCGCCGTGATCCTTTACGAACTGGATTACTTCTTTCACTCGTTTTTTATTAGTATTGTGGTTCTTGATACTATTAATGAGCCAGTTTTTTTCCTTGGTACTTACTGTATTCAATACGTAAATTAGAGGTAAAGTCATTTTTTGTTCCTTAATATCAATTCCTGTGGGCTTTCCTATTTGTGTAGATCCGTAATCAAACAAATCATCTTTAATCTGGAAGGCTTGTCCAATGAGTTCTCCAAATTTATGCATACGCTTAATCTCTTCTTTAGAAGCATGAACTGCGGCGGCTCCCAGTGCGCAACAAGCAGCAATAAGCGTGGCTGTCTTCTGGCGTATAATCTCGTAATAAATATCTTCTGTAATGTCTAGTTTACGTGCTTTCTCAATTTGAAGGAGTTCTCCTTCACTAATTTCTCTTACAGCAACAGAAATGATTTGCAACAAATCTGTATCCCCATTATCTATAGAGAGCAGTAATCCCTTAGAAAATAAAAAATCACCTACGAGAACAGCAATTTTATTTTTCCACAAGGCATTAAGAGAAAAGAAACCCCTGCGTTGGTTACTGTCATCTACCACATCATCGTGCACCAAACTGGCGGTATGAATCAACTCTATCACCGAAGCTCCTCTATAGGTGCGGTCATTTACTTGTCCATTCCCAAGCATTTTTGCAGTGAGAAAAACAAACATAGGGCGCATTTGTTTACCCTTTCGATTTACTATATAATGGGTAATACGATTAAGGAGTGCCACTTTAGAACGCATAGAAAGTGCAAACTTTTCTTCAAAAAGTTCCATTTCATATTCGATAGGTTCCTTGATCTGAGCGACTACTTTCATAACATGCTAGATTTAAGCCTCCACATTACTTTTATTTCTGTATAACTTTAAATCAATACAAGAGGCCATTGCTTCATTATCCATATCAATACCAATAAAGTCATTCACTTGTTTTGTTACGGCTATAGGATTATTCAACAGTTCTTTATAATTGACATATAGTATCTCTACCCCGGGTTGTCCTCTATCCCAATGCTTAATTGTTTTGAGGAGTTGTGAAAAAGAGTTCAGTAATTTTACGGGTAAGGTTTCTGGATCTTTACCCTTCATTATTTGTTGAGACTTTATCACTTCATTTAAATCCCTAGTCATAAATATCACTTTATATCGATAATCATAAGATAAGTATTGTAATAAAGGTGCTACAATTTTTATGCCTTTGTTCTTTGCTTTGCTTAGCCAAGAGTTATCCTTATGCATACTCATTACAGGCTCGTACTCATAATAGCCCTTAGGATTGGATATATCTGCTTTTCTCTTCCCATCAGACAATATTGAAATTCCTCCCTTATCTAGCATTTGCATCATTAACGATGTCCCCGATCTTGGAAGGCCCGAGACTACAACAACTTGATCCTTTCGATAAATGTATTTTTCTCGATCATTACTGTTAAAAGGTAGTGCCAACTTTTCTTCAATATTTTCTTGCGCTCGCTTTAAGAGTTCGAAATTTTTAGGCTTCAATTTTGCGGCTGTATCCAAGGCTATTTTTGCATTCTCCGTATCTCCTAATTTCTCAAGAGATCGGCCCAAAATAAAATGGGCCTCTGGATAATATTTTACTAATTCTATACTTGTAAAGGCATAATCTGCAGCCTCTTCATATTCTTCCAAGTAGAAGTATGCCTCTGCCATACCTTGATGATACTTTGCTTTATAAGGTTCTATAGCAATGGCCTTTTCATATGATTCTTGTGCTAGCTCATAGTTTGTTTGTGATGTATATATTCTCCCGAGGCGATAATGTATCTCGGCATTAGGTTTTTTATCTCTCGCCTGTTCTAATATTTTAGCTGCTTTTTCTACTTCACCTCTATTGTAATACAAATTAGATTCAATAAAATACGTGTTAAAAGATACCTTAGTTTTAATTGTTTTAAAAATATCTAAATATTTTTCCACCTCGTCGTACTCATTGAGCCCCAGAGATACGTTCATCAAGTCAATATAATACGGAGCGATGTCTACCAGATCTGTTTTTTCTGATTCAACAACATTCTGGATTAATTCAATTAATAACTCCTTGGCTTTATGAAAATCTTTTTTTCCCAGATATACCCTGGCTAAGTTCTGTTTAAGATCAGACTCCGTTTTTATAATACTATTTTCAATTTTCTCGTCAGGCTTATCAATATAACCCAACTCTACAAGCTGATCGATTACTTCTTGATCAGACCAGCTTTCTTCTCGTGTCTCTTTCTTTAACTGTCCGAAATCACCCTGCACATCCTCCCAGCTATCAATATATTTTGGTGTGGTAGTTTTCTCAAAAATATCCATCATTACTTTTCCGTCCATATCTTTTCCTATAGGAAGATTAAAGTGATGCAAAATAGTTGGTGCAATATCAATTAAGTTCAATCCAAATAATTTTTCATTTTTCTTAATATTAGGACCCATTGCGACAAATATCCCAAACTGTCTATGATCTAATGCTGGTGCTGCATTTACTTTAGGCATCTTTAAAATACGCTTGTATCCAGATTCGAAGCCGTGGTCTGACATTATTATTACCGTCGTATTCTCGTCAATCAGTTCTAATTTTCGACCGAGCATCATATCTTGGAAACGATAAGCACTATTTACAACATCCTTATATATTTCATATTTATCATCAGGGATTCCATCTAATTTTGGAGGATGAAATTTCATGAAGCCATGACAGAGATGATCAATAAAATCATAATAAACGCCCATAAAATCCCATTCTGTCTCTCTCAATAAATAAGTAGCTGCATTTTGAATGGACACGGCATGTGACATAACATTGGAAAAGTCGACAAGTCTATTTTTAGGATTGGTCTGATCGATTTTTCCAGCTTTAGGTATAAATGGTAAAATATGTTCTTTTGTCAATTCCCAAGGAAACATGCGTAAATCTACCAAGTCTTTTACTAAGGATTGAGGATGAATAGTCCCTTCCTTTAAGGGACTCTTTTTTGCTGGATCTCTATTTACCTTTTGATACTTATCTGTTACAATTACTCCGTTAATAGGTTCGGCTGGAAAGCTAGGCCACCACCCTACAAGGTTACTCTTCATTCCTTGATTATGAAAAATATTCCATAAAGCTCTAGATTTTCTTGAATTTACCGTTACCGGTCTAACTGCTTTTCTATCTGGAGTCACCTCGATAAAACCTAGCACTCCATGCTTATCTGGGGTTTTACCCGTAGCTACAGATGACCATAACATAGGGGAGTATGGTGGGTTCATGGTACTCATATTCCCATACACCCCACTATTAATAACTTTTTTAAGATTAGGCATTAACCCCTTTGCAAGTAGTGGTCCTATTAATTTCCAATCTGCTGCATCCCATCCAATTAACAATAATTTATTTTTCATTCTCTATGACAGACGTTTGTTCTTGTTCTTTTTTTTCTCTCCAAGCCTTAAAAGCAAGATCTCCATAAGCTAGATGAGCAAGGGAACTTGACAATGGTATATTGGACTGGTTAAAAATCACTTTCTTCTTATGTTGTTCTTTTTTCATTTCAATTATTTGTTGTAATTTTACTAAATTATAATCAAATATCTTTTATATTATGAAAAAAAATACTCAGAGTAAACTTAGTAAAAAATTAGTTAAATATAGTGCTTTATCGCTAGCTTTAGCGGGTATCGCTGATGCTTCTGGGCAAATTGATTTTACAGATGTAGACCCTGATTTTGAAGGGGGACTTAATGACAGTTTTGCTATCGACTTTGATGAAGACGGTGTTGACGATGTTACAATTGCACAAACTGATATCTATTTAAGAGCTACTGGTAACGTTGTAGGTAGCGGTAGTGGAGGAATTTATTATGCTGCAAATTTAAGTGAAGGCACATTAATAAGTGCTGTTGACAGTTTTCAAGCGTTCGGTGATCTTTGCTATGGTAATGGTTACCCAAATAGTTTTTGTGCTACAGGACCAGAGGGCTTTTTAGGAGTGCAGTTTGATATAAGTGGGGAAACTCATTTTGGTTGGGTACAACTTGCAGGTATAGATTCTGAAAATTTTATTTTATTAGCTTATGCCTATGAAGAAACACCAGGTGTTGGAATAGAAGCAGGTGATGGCATCCTTTCACTAGAAGATAACACCATTGAAGGTTTAACCTCATTCGTATCTAATGGTGTGTTGACAATTAATGCTAGAAATCCTTTAGAAAATATTACTATCCACAATGTAAACGGACAAGTAGTAGCTTCTCAAAAATTAGCAAGCACTACAGAGACTGTAGATCTTAATGCATTAAGTACTGGTGTTTACATCGCTACTGTGCAATCAGAAGGAAGACTTAAAGCAATTAAATTTGTAAAGTAATCTTTTAAGAATATATATTTAGAAAGAGGTTATCGTAAGATAGCCTCTTTTTTTATTGCTTATTTGCAAGTTGACCGCAAGCGGCATCTATATCTTTGCCACGAGAACGACGCACAGTAACCGTTATTCCATTGCTTTCAAGTATTCGCACATAAGAATTAATCGCTTCTGGAGAAGCCTGCTGAAACTGCCCATCGTCTATAGGATTATACTCAATAATATTCACCTTGCTAGGCACCGCTTTACAGAAAGATAATAGAGCATCTATATCCTCTCTCCTATCATTGATACCTTCCCATACCACATATTCATAGGTAATGCGTTTCTTAGTCTTAGCATACCAATATTGCAAGGCTTCCTTAAGTTCTTGTAACGGCATCTGTTCATTAAAAGGCATAATCTCTGTACGCACTTCATCAAGAGCAGAGTGTAAAGAGACTGCGAGATTAAATCGCACTGCTTCATCTGCCATTTTCTTTATTATCTTAGGCACTCCAGAGGTAGAAACCGTAATCCGTTTAGGTGACATTCCCAAACCTTCAGGCGATGTAATTTTATCTATGGCTTTAAGCACATTATTGTAATTCATAAGTGGTTCTCCCATTCCCATGAATACTATATTAGAAAGCGGTCTATTGTGATATAATTTACTTTGCTGATCAATAACTACGACTTGGTCTACAATCTCGTCTGGATTGAGATTACGCATACGTTTTAAACGGGCAGTGGCACAGAATTTACAATTGAGACTACAACCTACTTGTGATGAAACACAGGCTGTCGTTCTGGAAGCTGTTGGGATAAGTACGGACTCTACGGTTAAACCATCGTGAAGTTTTACCGCATTTTTAATAGTCCCATCTGCACTGCGTTGCATCTGGTCTACTTTGATGTGATTTATCACAAAGTGATCATCGAGTAGCGCTCTAGTTTCTTTAGACAAATTAGTCATATCTTCAAAAACATGAGCCCCTTTTTGCCATAACCACTCATACACTTGATTGCCTCTAAAGGCCTTATCACCTTGCTCCACAAAAAACTGTCGTAGTTCTTCTTTGCTGAGTTTTCGTATGTCTTTTTGAGCAGTTTTCACATTGCAAAGTTAGGGTTTTAGAACGTACACTTTTGGAAGTGCGGCGACAAGTTTCGCGCAAGCGCATTGTACTATGATCACAAAAAAAAGCCTAGAATACATTATCTAGGCTCTCTAATACTATTTTCAGAATTTCTTAAACGCAAAGCACTACCTTACGAGACTTCCACCTATGCGGAAATTAGATGATTAACATCGCATCACCATAAGAGTAAAAGTTGTATTTCTCCTTTACGGCTTCGGCATAAGCTGCTTTTGCAAAATCGTGTCCTGCAAATGCAGCCACCATCATTAATAGCGTAGACTTGGGTGTATGGAAATTAGTAATCATACAGTTTGCAATGCTAAAATCATAAGGAGGGAAAATAAATTTATTGGTCCATCCCCCAAATTCATTAAGTGTATTGGAACTAGAAACAGCACTCTCCATAGCACGCATTACTGTAGTTCCTACAGCACAAATACGTCGTTTTTCTTTTAATGCGTTATTTATGATATCTGCCGCTTCCTTTCTGACATAGGCTTCTTCACTATCCATTTTATGCTTAGAAAGATCCTCTACCTCTACTGGACTAAAAGTCCCTAATCCTACGTGCAGGGTGACCTCTGCAAAATTAACTCCTTTAATCTCTAAACGTTTTAATAAATGCTTAGAGAAGTGTAATCCAGCAGTAGGTGCTGCAACAGCTCCTTCTTCTTTTGCATAGATCGTCTGGTAACGCTCTTCATCTTCTGGCTCAACCTCTCTCTGTATATATTTAGGAAGTGGTGTCTCTCCCAGATCTGTAAGCTTTTTTCTAAACTCTTCATAAGAGTCATCGTATAAAAATCGTAAGGTACGACCTCGAGAGGTTGTATTGTCTATCACCTCTGCTACCAAGCTTTCATCTTCACCAAAATATAATTTATTACCAATTCTAATTTTTCTTGCTGGATCTACAAGCACATCCCATAGGCGTGTTTCTGGATTTAATTCTCTCAATAAAAACACTTCTATACGCGCTCCCGTTTTCTCTTTGTTTCCAAAAAGTCTTGCTGGAAACACCTTTGTATTATTAAGAACCATCACATCTTCTGGATCAAAATAATCTATAAGATCCTTAAACATCTTATGCTCTACGGTTTTTGTTTTTCTATCAAGAACCATAAGACGAGACTCGTCACGATTTTCGGCTGGGCGTTCTGCTAATAATTCTTCTGGTAATTCAAAATTAAAGTGTGATAATTTCATTCACTTTGGCTATTTGGTGAGTACTACTTTCGGTTAGTTTGTAAAGGTATTACAAGCTATATTTTGTAAGGTTGCAAATATACAATCTGAGGATAGGGGTTGTCAAGGAATTACTCAATTATCTCAAAAGAAAATCCCAATGCTTCTAGATCCTCCCAAAAGTCTGGGTATGATTTAGAGACTACTCCAGCATCTTCTATTTTTAAGGTGGTGCATAAGGCTAGTGGCGCAAAAGCCATTGCCATACGATGATCGTGATACGTAGCAATAGTGATATCTCTATGTAAAGGTTCTTTTTGAGCCTCTAGTACAAGCGTATCATTAGTCACTTCAATACCACCTCCTAGTTTGGTAATTTCGGTTTTAAGTGCTTCTAGACGGTCTGTTTCCTTAATTTTAAGCGTGTGCAAACCACTTAGTGTGCAACCTATACCTAAACCCAAACAGCTTACTGCAATGGTTTGAGCAATATCTGGAGTATTTGAAAGATCAAAGCTTATGTTTTCCGGCTTCTTAAAATCATCTATTAGGGATAGCACTAGTGTATGATCTTCAAATCTAGATTGAACTCCTAATGAGGCATACAATTCTTGCAATGCTGCATCTCCTTGCAGACTATCTTTCTTATAACTAGATACGCGTATTTGAATATTTAGATTATGCTTTCGCGAAAGCATAACAATACTATAAAAATAGGATACACTACTCCAGTCAGATTCTACAGTTATCTCCTTGAGTTTTGGGGCTTGAACAAAGGGGTTTACTACTATCTTTTGCCCTTGAAAATGGGCGTTAATACCCAATTGCTGCAACAACTGGAGTGTCATATTGATATAAGGCACAGATGTAATTTTGCCTTCTAGGTGTATCTCTAGACCATTTTTGAAACTCGCTCCTATAAGCATAAGAGCAGATATATACTGACTACTCACATTAGCCTTGAGCTGAACCTGGTTTTGTACTAGCGTTTTTCCTTGAATTCTAATGGGAGGATATCCTTCATTTTTCTCATAAGTAATCATTGCGCCCAGAGATCGTAAAGCATCTACTAAAATCTGAATAGGGCGTTGTTGCATTCTGTCACTACCCGTTAATATAGTCTCTCTGCCTTCTTGTATTGCAAAATAGGCCGTAAGAAAGCGCATTGCTGTTCCTGCGTGGTGAATGTCTACAACGGTATCATTAGTCGTTAAGGCATCCCGCATTAACGTCCCATCATCACTATTAGAAGGGTTATGGATTTCAAAACCCTTAAATAGGGATTGAAGCATCAATAACCTATTGGTTTCACTTTTAGAACCTGTAATTTTTATATGCTTAGCATTAAGCATATCTATCTGATGTAATTGAAGAAGCATAGGCCTACTGGCTTATTTTAGCTTTGGATTATTATGATGTCTATCGTGATCACGATCTGTTTTGATATCGAGCTTTTTATCAAACGCCTCTTGAAGGTTTACACCTGTCTGATTGGCTAGGCACAATACTACAAATAAAACATCTGCAAGCTCCTCGCCCAGGTCTTTGTTTTTATCACTTTCTTTTTCGCTCTGTTCTCCATAACGTCTCGCAATAATACGAGCAACCTCTCCTACTTCTTCGGTGAGTTGCGCCATATTAGTAAGCTCATTAAAATAACGTACTCCGTGCTGTTTGATCCATTGATCTACAGCTTCTTGGGCATTAGATATATTCATAGTTAAATCTTTTTAAGTACAACTTTCTCAGCTTCCTTCTCTACAATCATTGTGAAATAGGCTTGTAAATCTTTATAAAACGAAGGAGATATAACAGGGGTATTTATTGAGTTCTGTAAAGAAATTGAGAGTTTTTTTCCTACTTGATTAATGTTAAACCTGTAAGAACCCATATTCTCAGTTAGATTAATGGCTAGGTCTTCGGGTTTAGACTCTACTTCATATCCTTCAGGTATATTGATATTAACGATATACCGATCTGCCCAGGAATAGCCGAAATCTATTGGCGCGTTGCGCGTTTCGCCTTTAAAAAAGTTTGTCTCCGTAGCCAGATGTAAAAGCGGTGTTATATATAATTTACCCCCTATCTCTTCTATAGCCCCTTCTGCTTCAAAATCATATTCAATAGATAAGGGTTTATTAACCGCTTTTAAATCTTTAAAAGTATGCTCCACAACATCAATACTCTTATACCTATCGTTAAGTCTTTTTAATTGATCTTCACTGTCCACAAAAAGGAATTTATTCCTTTCACTCTTAGCATAATGTTTAGAATATCTGTTTTGGGACTTTCCATCAATATCAAGATCCTCAGTAATGGTAATATCTACCATACTATTGTGCATCGCAGGTGTACTAGGATAGAGTTCTACAAGTCGTGAAGAACCATCTGCCTTTACCATACGCCCTTTCCAATTAAGCAGTTCTGGTTTAAGTATATTGACTACACCTTCTTTATCTACGGCATCCATTAGATATAGCTTACCATCAATCTTGGCGCCAGCAAGCACATAATTAAATCCTGTTCTGGTGGGAAAAAAAGAGATGCCGTTAGCCTTGGTACTTACAAGCACAGGACTAGATTCTATACCTGCATAGTTAAGCATTGCATTTAGCATCAGGTTGATATCTGCTACATTGCCTACTCCCTCGTTATATGCCTTTTTAACACCTTCGTCAGAATACACTCCATAATATTCATTCCAATTCATTTTTTGCTTTACAAACTCAAAAATCTTAATTGCTTTTTCACTAGCATTGCTCACATCAGACACAAGGGCATCAATATCTTTTTTAAAGTATTTTTGTTTTTTTAATTCCCCTCCAAACTGATCTGACTTATAGATTTCACTAGCCACATTCTCCCAGGTAGTGGCATAATTCTTAACCGGTGAGTTAGGAAATTGAGTGTATGCTAACTCAAATTGTAAGCCGGAGGCATAATTATTTTGATTTGTAGAAAAAGGTTCTTCTTTAATGGATGGAATATTAGAAATACTAACGCTTTGTCCATTCTCATCAAATTCAAGAGTTGCATTACCTCTAGCAATATCACTGGCATTAGGCCCATCAGATGTTTCATATCGATAATTCACAGATCTTTTCTTTGACTCAGCTTTCATATTTAACGGTATCGATCCCTTTCCATAAGGTTTATAAATCATATACTCTGGAGCGAGAAAACGCATTGCCACCTTATCTACTGGGATTTCCTCTTGAAAAACATACTCATCAATACTGGATATAAAAGGAGAAATGAATGTATACTTGTACTCTATTATGGTTCCGTCATTAATATCAGGCATTGTAAATTTCAATACATTTCTTGTCTTATTAACTTCTTCTTTAAAGATATTCTTACCTTGTAACTTACTCTCTACTATTTTACCATCTACAAGATTATAAGAAACAGCCTTTAATCCAGAAATTTCTTCTTTGGAACTACCTCCTCGATACATTCCTTTACTTATGGTCGCATAATCATATCCCTCTTGTTTATATATTTTGATACGCTCAAGAACTTTAGTTTGCAACACAAATCCATCATCTTGCGTATAATTAAAATTTGTGTACGACTCTCTATATAAAACAGCAGCACTTGCATCTGGTTCTAATGGATGTTGGGTTTGAGATAATTCTTCTTTAGACACCTTTCCATACTTATAATCTTGTCCATAAAAAGTCGCACTGCATAAAACGATTAACAGGCAAAGCAATAATTTGTTCATAATAATTGATGTTTAGTTATTTTTTAAGTAATACTATCTTTTGGTTATCTTGACGAACAACATTTTTTAGAAATTTTCTAAATGCTTCAAATTGTTCACTACTGTATGAACCTTCTTCAAAAGTAAAAGAACGGTTGTACAATAACTCTTTATCTGAGACTTGTTCTACACTATAACTATAACTGCCAAAATCTCCCGAAATGGAATAATCTTCTGGCACTGATTGCACGCTCATCCCATCAGGAATATGAATAGTCACCTTATCTACATCTTTAAATCCTCTGTCTATTTCAACATCATGCAATCTATTCTTATTCTTACTGGGTTGGTTTCTAAATCTATTAAAAATATTTAATGTCACTAACATTTCTTCACCAGCAAAGCTGGCATACTTATCTGCATTAAACGTAATTTGTTCTACAATCTCTGCCTTTTCTTTATCCTCTGTTATTTTGATATTATCTAAAGACATATTGTTTATATACTTCCAGAAATTATAATAATGTGTTTTTTTATCGTCTTCTGTATAGCGCTGTACCTCATATCTATCATCGTATTGCGTCCCTTTAGATATCATGCTAACATTAGCATTTATATCGCCTTCTTCATTTATGGTAAATTCTCCTTCTATAAACTGGCTATTATCCTGCTCTGCGTAAATCTTAGTGTGCACTATTTTACCCCCTTCTGGAGTAATAACGAGTACATCTCGATCATCTGTAAAATCAGCGATAAAACCATAAGGTACATTCTGATTTGTACATTCTAACCAGATATAATCATCTTCAATAGGCACGCCTAGAATGGCGTGGTTACCCTGTAAAGAAGGGAAATCTTTTTGAATATCTCTTTTATCCTGATCACCATAGAGTATGGTGTAATAGGAAGGTATCTCTGCTACTTCCAGCAAAGATTTAGTATAATTAGAAAGTGCTTTACAATCGCCATATCCCAATTCATCTACATCTGAAGCCATCATAGGCTTCCATCCTCCAATTCCCACTTGAACACTAATGTAGCGGGTTCTCTCTTGCATATATTCATAGATAAGCCTTACTTTTTCTGAATCCTTTTCAATCCCATCTACTAGCTTCCTTATATCGCTTTTTGTTTTTTCTGGAATTTCTCTTGTCCCCGCTAATAAGTTTGTGTCCATCCATTTCCCAAATTCTCCCCAACTTGTGGCTTCTCCGTCCACACCAGATAAATGAAAATAATCTAAAGAGAAAAGTGCCTTGGCTACTATTTTCTGAAACCCAGGACTATAAGGTTCTGCTTTAATGGGTAATACATTCTCAACTTGATAAATAAATTTACCCTCTTCCTCAGATGTTTCAATCACATCCTTAGGTCCCAATAGTTTAGACCTCAGACCTAAGTCTGCTTTATAATTAATTTCAATATATCCTTTTTCTGTACTGGACAAGTATCCAGAATTTGCATAAAACGAAGGCAAAAAGGCCGTGTTTTTAGAAACTGTAGCGCTCTTAAAAACAACAGTATATGGATAATTAGTGGGGGTATAGTCTAAATATTTGACTCTAGAATCAGTAAAAAGACTTATACCATCTACGGCAGCCACGTCTTTAAAATCTCGTTTACTAAATTCCTTTATTTCTTTACCTGATTTATCATAAACAACTGCTTCTATGCTCTTTATGCGCGTATGGTTATCATAATTTTTAAAGGCATTAACTATTTTATTTCCATTTTTATTGATTACTGTAACAATGCGTGTTGTGGTTACTTCAATAGTTTGTCTATTTGGTATCGAAATTATTTTTTTATCCAATCGCACAACACTATTGGCATTATCAAGTAGTGTTTTGTCTATGGCAGATAAACTCAGGTCATCTATTTGCGAATTCCCGTTTAATGCATTACAAAAAAATAATATGGCAAGATATTTTAGGCTGTTCATAATTTAATATATGAGTCTAAAGTATTAATACTTAATTTGTTCTACAAACGCTAATCCTTTTTGTTTGTATCTAAAAAAATCGTAACTGGCCCATCATTTACTAAACTCACTTTCATATCTGCTCCAAATGTACCTGTTTGGACATTTTTGTTCAGCTTTCGCGAAAGCGTATTCACAAATTCTTCATATAAAGGGATTGCAATTTCTGGTCGGGCTGCATTAATAAAAGAAGGTCTATTGCCTTTTTTTGTACTGGCATAGAGCGTAAACTGACTCACAACAAGCACCTCTCCTCCAGTTTGCTCTAAGGAAAGATTCATAGCACCCTGCTCATCATTAAAAATGCGCATTCCCTTAATCTTAGTTGTAAGCCACTCAATATCTTCTTGGGTATCTGTAGCGGTGATCCCCAGTAACACCATAAAACCCTGCCCTATTTGTGCTTTAACCG
Organism: Dokdonia sp.; assembly: GCA_023299935.1. Lineage (GTDB taxonomy): Bacteria > Bacteroidota > Bacteroidia > Flavobacteriales > Flavobacteriaceae > Dokdonia. Next base: position 6,426 of record JALZVV010000027.1, on the reverse strand, counting down.
TTCCGTCTATGGTTACAGCCGCTTCAGAAACACGTTGTATAACTACCCTCATATCTTATTCTTGCCCGTAATTGTCTTTGCGATAATGCTCTTGATCACCTTCCATAATTTGCTGGTAACTTTTATAACGTGACCAATGCAGCTCGTCATTATCTAAAGCATCTTTAACGGCGCACTTTGGTTCCTTTAAATGGAGACAGTTATTAAACTTACATTGACTCTTTAACGCAAAGAATTCTGGAAAATAATTACCGATCTCCTCGCGTTCCATATCTACAATACCAAACCCTTTAATACCAGGGGTATCTATAATTTTTGCATCAAACTGCAAATCATACATTTCTGCAAAGGTGGTGGTATGTTGACCCTGCATATGCTGCAGGCTTATCGCTTTAGTTTTTATATCCAATGATGGTTCGATGGCATTTACTAAAGTAGATTTACCCACTCCGCTATGACCGGTAAACATATTTACCTTACCCTCCATTAGTTTTTTAACTTCTTCAAGATTCTTTTCCTTTAAAGCAGATATACCCACACATTCGTAACCAACGTCTCGGTATAAGGCCGCCAGATACTTGATTTCTAGAAGCTCTTCTTCTGTGTAAGTATCAATTTTATTAAAAAGTAAAATGGCTTTAATACCGTAAGCTTCTGCCGTAACAAGAAAACGATCAATAAAGGCAGTAAACGTGGGTGGGTTATTAAGCGTTACTAATAAAAATACTTGATCAATATTAGCCGCAATAATATGCGTTTGCTTAGAGAGGTTAACAGATTTTCTTATGATGTAATTTTCTCTTGGATGGATATTAGTAATCACCCCCGTCTCTACATCACTTTTTTTATCGATATCAAAATCTACCGTATCACCTACAGCTACAGGATTTGTACTCTTAATACCCTGAATTCTAAACTTCCCTTTGATACGACAGTCTAGATAAAGACCTTCTTTAGTCTTAACTGTGTACCAACTTCCTGTAGATTTGTATACCGTTCCTGTCATTACTGCAAAGGTGTGAATAACTGTGTTGTAAACAAAACTACTCTTTACATTAAAACTTTATTAGTTACTTTCTTACGTATTTAAGATAATCAAGAACCTATTTTTTGTTGATGATTAATAGACTCTTGGTGGATTGCTTTAAATACTCTCAAGATAAATTCTTCACTTAAATTATGTTGCTCCCCTTCTAAAATCATCTTGCCTAATATCTCGTTCCAGCGTTTGGTTTGAAGGATAGCCACATTATTTTCTTTTTTAAGCAATCCAATCTCATCGGCTATATTCATACGTTTCCCTAGGCTCTCTATGAGTTGTTGATCTACGACATTGATTTGGGTACGCAGCGTATTGAGTTTGTTTTTAAACTCAATTTCTTGTCCTTCTTCTTCCCGTATTTTAAGATCTACCATCATCTGGATGAGGGTTTCTGGCGTGATTTGCTGTGCGGCATCACTCCACGCATTATCTGGATCATAATGGGTTTCTATCATTAATCCATCATAGTTAAGATCTAAAGCCGTCTGACTTAAATCTTGGATGATATCACGACGTCCCGCAATATGTGAAGGGTCTAGTATTAAAGGTAAATCTGGAAATCTATTCTGAAGATCTACGGCAATTTGCCATTCTGGATTGTTTCTGTATCGGGTTTTTTCATAGGTAGAAAAACCTCTGTGAATCACTCCTAAATTCTTCACATCTGCCGTATAAAAACGCTCTACAGCACCTAACCATAGTGCTAAGTCTGGGTTCACAGGATTCTTTATCAAGACCGTTTTATCGGTTCCTTTTAAGGCATCTGCAATATCCTGCACAATAAACGGTGATACGGTGGTACGTGCTCCTATCCACAGGATATCAATATCTGCTTCTAGGGCGAGGTCTACGTGATTTGCATTAGCCACTTCTGTAGTGGTAAGCATGCCTGTTTCTTCTTTGGCTTTTTGAAGCCATTTTAAACCTAAAGCTCCTACCCCTTCAAAATTTCCTGGGCGTGTTCTCGGTTTCCAGATTCCCGCTCGTAATACGGTAGCATCACTATCTTTAAGTTGGTGTGCAATCTTAAGCACTTGTGCTTCTGTCTCTGCACTACAAGGACCTGCTATTACTAATGGGTGATCTAACCCAAAGGCATCTAACCAGTTTCTCAATTCTTTCTTGTTCTCCATAACGGTATTTTTTGACCTTAATTCGTTTACGGTCAGGTATTAGTTAATTCCTTTTAATATCTCTTTAATATGATTGGTATCCTGCATTTCTTGAAATACACCTTCAAAGTTATCTGACTCCATCAGCCCTTTAAAGTGTTCCAGATTTGCGATATACTCCTCTAATGTTTCTAATATATTCTCTTTATTCTGCGCAAAGATAGACGTCCAGGTCACTGGATTACTCTTTGCTAAACGTACGGTAGATTCAAAACCACTGCCTGCCATATCAAAAATATCACGTTCGTTTTTTTCTTTATCGATTACTGTTTTTCCAAGCATAAAAGCACTGATGTGCGATAGATGCGACATATAAGCAATATGCCTATCGTGGGCTTGAGGTTCCATATATCTAATGCGCATATCCAGCTTCTTAAATATCTCCAAAGCCTTTTCTTGAAGCTTAAAAGCGGTTTTCTCCACCTCACAAATGATATTGGTCTTACCCGTATACAGGCCCTCGATCGCAGCGCTAGGTCCAGAAAACTCAGTTCCTGCAATGGGATGACAAGCCATAAAATTCCTGCGCTTAGGATGTGTCGCTACACTGGCACAAATAGCGGCTTTAGTAGAACCCATATCTAGAACAATAGTATCTGCTCCTATATTACCCAGTACTTCTGGTAATACCTGGGTGGCCACATCTACAGGTATTGTTAATACCACAACATCTGCATCTTGTAAAGCAGTAATACTTCCTTCATTATCAATCACCCCAAGAGCAATCGCTTCTTTGATATGGCCAGGATTAGAGTCAATACCCATAATTTCGGCTTTAGGGAAGAGAATGCGCAGGTCTTTTGCAAACGAACCTCCTATTAATCCAACGCCTATAATCTGTATCTTTTTCATAATCTATGCTCACTATTGTCTTGTGACACTCGTGCTATCGCTTCTTGTATTCGCTCCTGGCTTACACATAGAGAAAACCGAATATGCCCTTCGCCCTGACTCCCAAAAATGGTTCCTGGAGCAACAAACAGCCCTTTTTCTTTTAATAAATTATCTATCGTTAGTTCTGCCATCTTGCCTTCGGGTAATTTTGCCCATACAAAGAGTCCTGTACTGTTTTTATCTACAGAGCAGCCTAGTTTTTCGGCTAGTTGCCAGACCAGCAACCTACGTTTTGCATAGACTGTATTTATAGACGTAAACCAATCGCTATCCAGTTGCAAAGCGGCTATGGCTCCTTTTTGGATACCATAAAACATACCACTGTCCATATTGGATTTTACTTTGAGAATGGCGTTTATCAAAGTAGGATTCCCCATGACCATCCCTACACGCCAGCCAGCCATATTAAAGGACTTGCTCATAGAATTCAGTTCGAGGGCTACCGCTTTGGAACCCGTCACGCTTAAGATGGATTGTGGATGATCATTAAGTATAAAACTGTACGGATTATCATTAATGAGTATAATGTCGTGCGCTTTCGCGAAAGCAATAAGCTCCTCATAAAACCCACTAGACGCTTGGGCACCAGTAGGCATATGTGGATAATTAAGCCACATCAATTTTACCTTGCTCAGATCTCGCTGTCCTAGTTGTTTTAGATCCGGCAACCACTTAGTAGCTGCATCTAAATCATACGTTACCGGCACTGCCTCTACCAGTTGGGTTACTGCGCTATAGGTAGGATACCCAGGATTGGGAATAAGTACCTCATCGCCAGGATTGAGCAAGGCCATACTTATATGCATAATCCCCTCTTTAGAACCCATTAAAGGCAGAATCTCTGTGCTGGCATCCAAGTTTACCTGATAGTGACGCTCATAAAACTGTGCTATCGCCTCCCTAAATTCTGCTAAGCCTGTATAACTCTGATACTGATGTGCTGTCGCATCTCCTAAGGCTTTTTGTAAGGCGGTCACCACCGCTGCCGGCGCAGGTAAATCAGGACTGCCTATTCCCATATTGATAATATCGTGGCCTTGGGCCATAAGCCCCCGTACTTCTTTAAGCTTGCGCGAAAAGTAGTATTCCTTAATATGTTCTAGTCTGCGAGCCGCTTTCATGACTTCTTTTGGTTTTGATATTCTCCTAAAACTTTGACATCTGTCGCCATAATCTGCAATACTTTCTTTGCCTTGTTATAATCTTCATAATCGGCAAAGGTAACATCTACAAAAAAAGCATATTTCCAAGGAGTCTCTATAATAGGCATGGATTGAATTTTAGTAAGATTGAGTTTGCAATCACTCATCACATTGAGTATCGTCGCTAAACTCCCGCGTTTATGGTCTGTAGTAAAACGTAAAGAGGCTTTAGCTGCTGCTGTATTGCTTGTTCCTTTTTGAATATTAAGTACAAAAAATCGAGTGGCATTCGTGCTACTAGTTTGTATGCTTTGTGCAAGTATGTCCAACTTATAAATCTCTGCTGCAGTATTACTGGCAATGGCTGCTATTCCGTTCAAATTTTCTGCTTGTAGCTGTCGGGCTACTCCAGCCGTATCTGTCGCTTCTACCAATTTAATATGTGGGTACTGTTTAAAAAATGGACGGCATTGTAATAAAGCCATAGGATGTGACCATACTACCTTAATATCCGCTATGCTTTGTCCAGGCAATGCCATAAGATGATGTTGCACATTTAGATAAAACTCCCCTTCTATATGCAAATCATGTGCGTCTATCAAGGTATAGTTAGGCAAGATTGCCCCTACAATAGAATTCTCTATCGCCATAATAGCATCTGTCGCCTCATTAGTGAGCAAGGCATCTACCAGTAGCGGGAAAGAATCACATTCTAATACCGCCACTCCTTCCCCAAAATAGGATTGAGCAACTTTATGATGAAAAGAACCTTTCACCCCTTGTATAGCAATACACTTAGACATATTTTTCTATTTCTTAATACCCCATTAAAACAAAAAAAGTCCTGATTTGCATCAGAACTTTTAAAGGTTTTTGAGTATTTACTTATCACCATATCAGTTCTGTCTTTTTCCTACTATAGAAAAAGAAATAACCGCTATTATAATAAACTTTTTTTAACATTATGAATTGTTACAAGGCTAATGTACACAAAAAATTGAACTGCCCAACATTAGAAGTTCATTTTAAAAAAAAAGATTATTCCTGACGAATATTATACTTTTTTCAATCAAAATAGGTTAGTATTAGGAATATCGTTTTTGATTGCGATTTACTACATTTGAAAAAAAAGGAAGATGTCTATATCTGTTTCTGCCATTTCTAAAAACTATAGCGACCAATTGGCATTGGACACGATTTCTTTTGATATTGCCAAAGGCGAAATCGTAGGCTTTTTAGGACCTAATGGTGCAGGAAAATCTACCTTAATGAAAATCCTTACCACATATATCCCGCCTTCCCAAGGCAGTGCAAAGGTGAATGAACACGATATTATAAACGCCGCTCAAGCAGTCCGGAAATCTGTAGGCTACCTACCCGAACATAATCCGCTATACACAGATATGTATGTGCGGGAATATTTGCAGTTTAATGCTAATATATACGGCACACCCAAAAGTAGAATCCAAGAAGTGATTGCGCTTACAGGACTTACTCCAGAAGCCCATAAAAAAATCAATCAACTCTCTAAAGGTTATCGCCAGCGTGTAGGACTGGCTAATGCATTATTACACGACCCAGAAGTATTGATACTGGATGAGCCTACAACGGGATTAGACCCTAATCAATTACTAGAGATTCGCTCGCTAATTAAGAATATAGGTAAGACCAAAACCGTATTGATGAGCACCCATATTATGCAGGAGGTAGAAGCCATTTGTGACCGCGTGATTATTATTAATAAAGGACAGCTGGTAGCCGATAAAAAAATAGACGAGCTACGAGAAGGACAACAGCAAACGGTTATTGTGGAGTTTGACTATCGTATAGAGACAGTAGCTTTAGAACGACTGGCGCATGTAAGTACCGTGAAGAATACCCACGATTTTGTATACGAGATTACTTTTGATACTCAGGATGATATGCGAGCTACGGTTTTTGACTTTGCGCATGATAATGAGCTTAAAATCTTGCAGCTCAATCAGAAGAATGCGAGTTTAGAGGGCTTGTTTTTGGAATTAACGGGAAAATAAGAAGCTTTTTTATGGTGTTTCGTTGTGGAGTCAGTTTGTGGATGATAACGGTTTGTTCATTTTTTGCATTGCCAAAAAAACGAACCAAAAAACGCTAGGCTGAATCAAATTTTACTAAAAATTTCACTCGCTACGGCGTAAAC